>JANWVB010000059.1 GCA_025057695.1 Patescibacteria group bacterium | reverse complement strand
ATTAATTAAACACAATAAATTACTAAACACGAAAGGAGTTGAGTTACTGGGAAGATGTGTCACCACCTGAATTATCATCAAGAATATTTTTATCAGACATAGGAAAATTATTACATTTTACATTAATACTACCCATTAAACGCCTTGTCATCTCAGGTAGACTGCTACTTTCTTCGCGAGTTAAACTTGTTGCCGCCTCCAAAATTTGTATAATTTTTTCGCGAGTTAAACCTGTTTCCGCCTCCAAAACTCGTATAATTTTAATTTCTTTATAACCATCAGGATTATATTGAGAACAACCTTCACCTCCACTAGCTTGAGTGGATGAAGAACCAGTATTATCAAGTTGTTTATCTCTTTCTTTATTCATACTTTTTTTGATTAAACAGTTTAATTAACTTGATGATAAAATTCTACCAGCTTTATAAAACATTGTCAAGACCAAACATAATTTTGGCAATTTTACATATCAAACCACCACAATGTTTTTTATATCACCAATTGATTTGTATTTTTTTACTCTTTTTAAACATTTTGTACAAACCTTCATTTGCAAAACATTATCCCCAATTTTAAAGGATTTGGTTTGGATATTTGGCTTGAAGGTTCGCGGAGTTTCTTGAGCTCTTTTTTTCCATCTTTTACCTGCTACCCCACGCCCATGCTGTTGGCTTCTGCCTATTTTGGTTGATTTGCCACAAAAACTGCACATGTATGACATATTTGGACTTTTCTATTTTACAAACAAAAACCTTCAATAAATCTTTTAATTTTGGTTTATTGACATTATACTTATAATACAAACTTTTGGCAAGAAATTTTCATAAAATGTTTGAAATCTTCGCTTGGATACTAGCTTTTGTTGTTGCTATCACAATACACGAAGCCGCGCACGCATATATGGCAGACCGATTAGGAGACCCAACTCCTCGTCTTATGGGCAGATTGTCTCTAAATCCAATAGTACATTACGATAAAATTGGAACAACGCTTTTGATTGTCCTTATCTTCATGCGCGAGTTTTTGAAAATACCTGTGATCCCCTTCGGATGGGCAAAACCAGTGCAATTTGATCCTTACAATCTGGTAAACCCAAGGCGGGATTCCGCCTTGATTTCAGTGGCAGGGCCAGCTTCAAATTTCATTGTCGCAATCATGGTATCAATAATCATAAATCTGCTTATGTCTGCCAATTTGGACTTATACGCAGTTCTGCTTATGCCAACTGTGACACTAAACATAATCTTGGGACTTTTTAATCTTCTTCCAATACACCCTTTGGACGGAGGGAAAATATTTGTGGGGCTTTTGCCCGAAAATGAAGCCGAAGAAGCCGAACGTTTCTTGCAACAATATGGATTTATCATCCTACTTTTTTTGATACTTCCTCTGGCAAACGGAAGTCCTGCCATCTCCTATCTTCTAGGACCGGTTGCTAGTTCAATTGTAAGCTTGCTCTTGCCAAATATGCCATCTTATTGACATTTAATGTCTCTTTACTTGTTTAGCGTATTCTGTTAGCATAAATTAGCCTTAGAGGTTTGAAGTTAGAAAAACTTTTTCTCATCAAATAAATTTTTCTGGGGTTGCGTAAGTTCTTGATCTAAGCGGAGCTTTAATAAAATTTAGTTCCAACGATTTCAAGACAGCTTTCCCACCTGGTTTCGCCGGGAAAAAGCAATTTCTTCTTTCCCTCTAGGGCTTTTTAATTTGCCTTAATAACAAACTTTGCCACCATTTTAATTAACAATTTTTATGTCAAGTTTGGATTTGCCTTTATCTTCAACAATCATCGTCTCTGTTGCTAAATACAAAATCAAGGAAGCCCAAATTACAAAATCAACATTTATGTCAGTATCCAAAAGAAAGATTCTTTCCCGGACTGCCCAAAGATCTAAATTAAAAGCTTGAATTCCGTTACGGTTATAACTTTTTACATTAAGAGTGGTGTCTTTTTGCAAATTCACAAACGCGCACAATTCAGCATGCTCTCCAAGCAAATCTTCTATCTCACCTCCAATTCGTTCAACCAAACTCACAATCTGCTCTCCAGTGATAAAAATTTTGTCAAGCGGATACATTTTCAGTTTCTCATAAGCAAGATCAATTGCTCTATTAAAATCAGTACCAACAAATTTATCCTTGTTTTTCATGTATACACCCGCTAATCTTTTTCTTATCTCATTTTCCTCAACTAATGCTTTTTTCAAAACATTAACTATTCCATCACAAAAACCGCAATCACACTTTCCGTTTACAAGATCTTTGTGTGAACCCCTGTGCGCGCCAGGAATTATTCCATGTGACTTCAAAAACAAAACTTTCTCCCGAATTAACTCAGCATCAAAATTCTCATTTCTCCAAATAGCATAAAGCAAGATAGGATGCACTACGCCACCTAACATCTGGGGTCCCTTTTTTTTATCAAAGCATGTTCTACCATCCACACACCAGTCTGGCTCAGATCCAGTTAATCTTATTTTCAAGTACCTAAGCACGAAAGCATCTTTTAATAAACTATTTCTAGTGTCATTGTGCTTATTTTGGAACATAAAAAAACCAAAATAAAAAGTCAATCAAAATCAGACAGACAAAGCAGTGGAAATATTGTAAAAAAGCTGACCAATAGCAAATAAAACCTGCATTTTACTTTAATAACTGCAAGTAATTTGCTTTTACTACAAAAACCCAACTATTTATTCTCTTCTGCGCTTGATTTGGCAGTTAACCAAAATAAAACAACAAGTACCCCTGCGGCAAACACAATTCCCAACCAAGGCAAAAATTTATATCTTTCTGTTATTCTGCTATCAAGTAAGTCGCAAGCATCTCCCATCCCATCTTCATCTGTATCAACTTGATTGGAATTGGCAACTTCAGCACAATTATCTTCATTATTTATGACTCCATCCACATCAAAATCTTCGCAAGCGTCACCTTTGCCATTCATATTCAGATCTTTTTGATCAGGATTATTGGCAGATGGACAATTATCGCCAGAATCAACTATACCATCACCATCAGCATCTAAAGGGCGATATTCTGGATTAGAAAAAGAAACTCCAAGTTGCATCACCTTCACATCCTGAGTCGAAGGAATGTTACCTAATTCACCACTAAAAGGAACTGAAATATACTTCTCCGAATCAAAATATATTTTATAATTGCGACCCGGTTGGGCCAAAAAACGCAAGTAATTCACATTTGTAACATTTCCTTCCTGACTAAATTTTAATTCGGCAATGCGCAAAGGTTGACTGTAACCCAATCTAATGGTCCAAAATTTCGAGGAAACTTTTGGGAACAACACCTTGCCAGAAACAAAAACAGTTCGCGCCAATACGATTGTATTTTGGCCATCTACATCAGCAAATATTTCAATAGCGTGAGGCAAAGAAACATTCTCATCAAAAGTAAATACCAAAGAAGAAGCGGTAAATGGTTTATCAGAAATTGCGTTGATCACAACTTCACCTATGCCAGACTGTGGCAATGCAAATGATTCATACGTGGCAGGATTATTATCAGCAAGCTTATACAAAAAGGTGTTGCCTGATTTGAAACTTACAGTCTCGATAACAGAACTAGTTTTTATTGAAAAGTAAGATGGAACTATAGTGTTTGAGGAGATATCCAAAACAGCTGGAGGATTATTTGCAACTGACAAATCTTCAAAAAGGACTTCTACCACCGTTGGAACATTAACATCTGGTGACAATAAAGTATATTTGCGAAACGCAGAAAGTTCTGAATTGACTTCTTTAACTGGAATGTCAAGAGCCAAAACCTGAAAAGGAAAAACTAAACAAAAAACGAACAAATATATTAAGATTGAAAACATTTGCTTCATACATCAGCCTTCCTTTCTGGTCTACCTATAAAAGCAGTAGCAACAAGCAAAATTCCAATCAAGAAAAATGTAACTATTCTTCTGGCAAGCGCCATACCCCACACATCAACAAGCAAAAGTCTCAACACAACTCCTCCTAAAGTAATTCCACCATAAATCAAAAACACTCGCGAGTCTGTAAACTTTCCATAAAAATATTTTACTAATCCGGCAAGTGTATAAAAGACAAGCGCAGTAGCTGTTGCGGTATCATCATTTTTAATAATGGCATGCAAACAAAGCCAAACAAGAATGTAAAAATATACACTTCCTGCGATAATTAATGTCCTATGAACATACCTATTTTCATCACCCAATTGCAAAATAACTTGCCTTAACTTAAAACCTAAAATCATTAAGGAAATTCCCAAAACAACAAGTACAAAAAAGTGTCCATGAAGCATACCTTTTAACCATTCATCTGCGGTAATGCTGGGCAAGGAAAGAAATCCGGGCGCTAAAAGCAATAGGCACAACATTTTTGTAGTTTTTAAATCTTTTGTGATTGAATAATTTGCCAGTGGAACAAGAGCCATTTGCACTGTTAACGCAAGCGTTAATGAATAACCATTTAATTCAGCGGATATTGCCGCTGTCAACATGGCAAGACCAACCGACGCCATAGCATAAAATGATTCTTTTTTCTGACTCTTTTTATAAACCAAAAACGCGCCTGTCAAAAACACAATCATCCACGAAGATATAATTAAACTTCTCCACTCAACTGGAGCAACACTCATTATCCAAGTCAAAAGAAGTAAACCATTTCCTACTGACAAAACTAGATCTGAACGCGAAATTTGGGCATTGGTTTTTAACAAACCTAGAGTTGAGAAAACAAAAAATATTGCCGCAAAAAAATAAGCATACAAAAGCAAAATATTCTTATCTGGTGTAAATTGCAAAAAATGCGGAACGCTATAAATAGCAAAAACCAAAAGCGATGCTAACAAAACTCCACGAATCTTTGATACCAATGATACCCAAATAGAACCAGATATCACAACCGCAAGATATGTGAAAAGTCCAACATAATCTTTAACTGGAGAATTAACAAACAAGGGCAAAGCCGAAGATAAAAAAACACTAACATAAGCTAACCAACGAATATTATGTCTAATACTTGAAAAAGCTATGAAAACACATGTTAAAAACATTACTAAAAGAGCGCTTGTTGGAGTAAAGAAATTGTAAATAACTCTTGCGGCATAAAGAGTCATAATAACTACTGCTGATCCCAAAACCATAAACACACTGCCTTGGTGCAAATATTTTTTCGATCTTAAAAATCCAAACAACAAAAGAGCAGATCCAACTAAAACGCCAAAAGTGATTCTCCCCATCGGACCAATCCAGTTATTCAAAAACGCGTAAGAAACAAACCAACCAAAACCAATCAAAATCAAAAGGGACCCTAATTTAAGCAACCAATCTTCTTTAAGCCATTGAGTAAATTTGTTAATGAAAACATCTTCCTGAAAATGCGGTTTTTTAGATTCAAAAGCAGAGAATGTTGAAGCGTTTTTATCAACCAAAGGTTCTTTATCAAAAGAAACCTCTTTTGGAGTTGATTTATCGCGATTTAAAGATTCATTTGTAAAAACTTTTTCTTCAAGCTTTCTTATTCTTTCACCTAAACTAATAATGTAAAACACAAAAGCTACAAATACTACAAACCAAACAACGGCAAACATAAATCAACAAACAAAACTAGATGCAACTACACTAAATTGTAGTTAGATAAATTTCAAGTGTCAAGGATAGGATTCGAACCTATGTAGCCCGTACGGGCGCCAGATTTACAGTCTGGTGCGTTTGACCGCTCCGCCACCTTGACATCAAACATTCAATTTGCCTTTTCCTTAGGCTAATTTGATCCAAAAAAAGGGAAATTTGAGCCGTCTCCGGGTATCGAACCCGGGACCCCCTGTTTACAAAACAGGTGCTCTACCGCTGAGCTAAGACGGCTTAATTACTCGCACTAGAATTCAACAAAGTTTGCACAAATCTAGTCTTAGATTATATCAAAGTTGGAAAATGCATTCATTAGTTTAAATTAGTTCAAAGTTGCATCAGAAACTATTATGGGCTGTCCAATTTTTTCGATGTAAGTATTATACTCCTTAATCCCAACAATTTGAGTATTTTCAAAAACAATTTTGACAAGTTTTCCTTTTTTCGTCTTTTCACTCCACATTTGATCAAAAACAAAATTCCCTAGAGAATAAAATACAGGTACTCCTGCAATTTCCTCATAATCCTGCACAACATGCGGATGATGTCCTATTATGACATCTGCTCCCAAGTCAACAATCTCTTTCGCCAAATCTCTTTGCCCGCTATTTGCATAATCCTGATACTCCACACCCCAATGCATAGACACAATCAATACATCAACTTTTATGTTTGCCTCTGATATTAATTCCTTCTCCGCTTGAGTTAAAACCGGCTTTGGGATTTGCGACTTGTCAAATCCCAAAAAACCAAATGTAACACCATTTGACACTATAATCTCTATCTCGCCAACTCCGGTGTATCTTATTCCAGTTTCGGCAAGAATCTTTCTAGTTTCTACCAAACCTTTCGCGCCATAATTCATGGTATG
>JANWVB010000058.1 GCA_025057695.1 Patescibacteria group bacterium | reverse complement strand
TGGCAAAACTGGTTGAGATGTTGCGCCAAAAAGGAGCTCTTGATCATACCATAATAGTTTCCGCATCAGCCGCAGATCCTGCTCCCCTGCAATACATTGCTCCATACGCCGGATGCGCCATCGGCGAGTATTTTATGGACAATGGAAAAGACGCTTTAGTGGTGTATGATGATTTAAGCAAACATGCTTGGGCATATCGTCAAATGTCGCTTTTGTTAAGACGTCCATCCGGTCGCGAAGCTTATCCGGGCGATGTGTTTTATTTACACTCTCGTTTGCTAGAAAGGGCGGCACAACTTTCAGATAAACTTGGAGGTGGCAGTTTAACAGCATTCCCTATTATTGAAACTCAAGCTTCCGATGTATCTGCCTATATTCCTACAAATGTCATTTCAATCACAGATGGACAAATTTATTTGGATCCTGATTTATTTTACTCCGGTGTAAGGCCTGCTATAAATGTGGGCTTGTCGGTTTCGCGGGTTGGTGGAGCGGCACAAACAAAAGCCATGAAGAAAGTCGCGGGTAAATTAAGGCTTGATTTGGCTCAGTTTAGAGAATTGGCGGCTTTCGCGCAATTTTCCTCTGATTTGGGAGCTGAAACCAAAGAAAGAATAGATCGAGGGAAAAGAATTATGTCTATACTTAATCAGCCTATAAATTCTCCTTTTTCTTTATCTGAACAAGTGACAAGTATTTGGGCTGTAACAAATGGCTACATGGATAATGTTCCGATAATTGATGTCCCAAGCGCCATGCAACAATACTTGGCTTATTTGAACAGGAAAGAGAATAAAAGAATTATGGATACAATAGAAAAAGAGAAGAATCTTGACGATAAGACTTTGGAAGCGCTTACCAAGGTAACTGAAAAATTTCTAAGCGCGGCAAGTTTTAAATAGTTGATTAAAAAGATAAAAATATATGGCAAATTTAAAACAATTGCGATTGCGAATAAAGTCAGTAAAAAACACGGCAAAAATTACTCGGACAATGTCAATGATAGCCGCGTCTAAAATGCGAAAAGCTCAGTTAAGCGCCATGTCTGGACGTGCTTATAAAAATCTTCTTACTGAAACATTGACAAAACTTTTAGGAAGCTATGGTAAAAAACTTTCTCATCCCTTTTTTGAGTCTAATTCTTCAAAAGCTGTTTGTGTCTTTTTGATTTCTACGGACAGAGGCCTTTGTGGAAGCCTAAATACCAGTTTGTTTAAGTCTCTTGCAAATGACCCAAGAATAAATACGAAAAATACCGCTTTTTTCGCATCAGGCAAAAAAGGAATTTCCTATCTTTCAAAATTAAATGTAAATAATCTTAAAACGGTTTTTGTTCCAGAGGAACCTAACAAAGTAACGGCGGAATTAATTGCCAAGCAATTTTCGGAATTATTTTTGAATGGCTCTTATTCAAAAATTTATTTAGCGTATAATCAGTTCATATCCACTCTCAAGCAAGCGCCTGTTTTGGAACAATTGTTGCCTTTTGAGTCAAAATCTGATCTTTCTTTTTCTGAAGAGCCGATTTTAGAGCCAAGCAAAGAAAAAGTTTTAGATTATTTGGCAAAAGAATGTTTGCAAGCAAATGTTTTGCAGGCTTTGTTGGATGCAAAAGCTTCTGAACATTCCGCCAGAATGGTTGCTATGCAGTCGGCAACAGACAATGCCAAAAAACTTGCCGACGATTTGACACTTTTTGCCAATCGCGCGCGACAGGAAGCTATCACAAGAGAACTTTTAGATATGGCAGGCTCAGGCGAAGAATAGCAATGTTTAGCTATTTTTAGCTTTAGACGCTAAAAAAAATTAAAATATGGAAAAATTGGAAAAATCAAAAAAGACTGACAATTCACAATTAATAGGCAAAGTTGTTCAGGTTATTGGGCCTGTGGTTGATGTTGAGTTTTCAGTTGGCCATACGCCATCTATTTATCATGCTCTTAATCTTAATCATAAAGGCAAGAATATTGTGCTTGAGGTTCAGCAACAGCTAGGTGATGGTGTTGTTCGTACTTTGGCAATGTCTTCTACAGATGGAATTAAACGTGGCATGGAAGTGATAAATACAACTGCACCGATAACTGTTCCTGTTGGCAAGGAAATTCTAGGTCGCATGTTTAATGTGGTTGGGGAAGAAATAGATGAAATGCCAAAAGTTAAAACTCAAAAAAGCCTTCCCATTCACAGGGATCCGCCAGCTTTTGCCGAGCAAGAAACAAAGTATGAAATTCTAGAAACAGGAATCAAGGTTATAGATTTGTTAGCGCCAATAATAAAAGGTGGTAAAGTTGGTCTTTTTGGTGGAGCTGGTGTTGGCAAGACAGTTGTTATCCAAGAACTTATAAGAAATATAGCCATTGAACATTCTGGGTATACCGTATTTGCAGGTGTTGGAGAACGAACTCGCGAAGGCAATGATCTATACCATGAAATGAAAGCTTCCAAAGTTTTAGACAAAACAGCTTTGGTATATGGACAGATGAATGAGCCGCCGGGGGCGCGTTTAAGAGTTGCTCTAACTGGTCTTACTATGGCTGAGTATTTTAGAGATGAAATGGGCAAGGATGTTCTTTTTTTCATTGATAATATTTTTAGATTCTCGCAAGCTGGAAGCGAAGTTTCGGCGCTTTTGGGACGGATGACTTCTGCTGTTGGATATCAGCCAACTTTGGCAACTGAAATGGGAAATCTTCAGGAACGCATTACATCAACCAAAAAAGGTTCTGTGACTTCCTTTCAGGCTGTTTATGTGCCTGCCGATGATTACACAGATCCCGCACCTGCCACAACTTTTGCTCATCTTGACTCAACTATAAATTTAGAGCGCGCTCTTGCCGAACAAGGGCTTTATCCGGCTGTTGATCCTCTTGCTTCAAGTTCTCGCGCTCTTACTCCGGAGGTGGTTGGAGAAGAGCATTATCTTGTAGCTACTGGTGTGCAGAAAGTTTTGCAACGCTACAAAGAACTGCAGGATATTATTGCTATTTTGGGAGTTGAAGAGCTGTCAGATGAAGATAAATTGGTGGTGTCCCGCGCCAGAAAATTGCAAAGATTTTTGACACAGCCTTTTTTTGTCGCGGAACAGTTTACAGGTACGCCCGGGAAATATGTTCCTCTAGCGGAAACTATAAAAGGTTTTAAAGAAATTCTTGATGGAAAGCACGATAATAAAGAAGAACAGGCATTTTATATGAAAGGAGCAATCTCAGATGTCAAGTGATTTGCCTTTATTTGTTCGCATAATTACTCCTAATAATGAAATGACTGAAAATGTGGATGCGGCGTTTTTTCACACCAAAGTGGGACAAATAGGTATTTTGCCAAAACATGCTGCTTTAGTGTCTGTGCTTGAGCCTGGGATTGCCAAATTAAAAAAGGGAGACAAAGAATATTTTTATTCTCTGGGCGAAGGATTTGTAACAGTTGAGAAAAATCAAATAATCGTACTTACTTCTTCTTTGCAAAAAGCCGAAAAAGAGTAAAAAAAAGATTTTTACAAAAATAATCCTGATACAAATGCTTGGTATTTATAGTTTAGCTTGTTATCCTAATTGAAATTAGGATGTCTTTTTAATTTCAATTATTAGTCGGGAAAAGCGTACTTGGTGAATGTTTGATTAGCAGTGTAAATATGTAAAGCATTGTAACTGACTAATGAATTATAACTTTAGGTTTCTGACCCAAGACTGTCTAGCTTCTAAACCTTAATTTGATATATTCTTGCGCTTCATAACCCTGCAATTCGGAAGTTGAATTGCCAGCACGAACATAAAAACGCTGATTTTGACCATCTTTGACATATATAGGCGTTTGCGATGGCAGACAATCTATGACAAGTATTCGTTTGCCTTCGTAATCTTCAAATCTTGGATGAATATATATTGGCCAATTAGGACCTATTCTGTCGTTTAGCAAATTTACTAAGTGCAAATGCAGTTTATCTTCGTTTTCAAAACCGTCTGAAATTAGCCCTAACGCTTCTTTGTCATCAGATACTCCTACAAAAAGCGTGCCCCCTTTGCAGTTTAGAAATCCTGCGATTGTTTTGAGAACGCTTAATTCTATTTTTGTATCCGGTTGGCCGGTGTGAAGGTTAGTTCTTAATGTGGATTTGAATTCCACGTTTCCTGTTTCGCCTTGCATAATAATGTTAACTATTGACAATTGTCTATCCTCATTTTTTGGTTTTAGATTTAGCTTGAGTTTGTAATACGCGTCTTTGATAATTTTTGATATTCGTTCTCTTCTTCTAATCAGAAATTCTTGGTAATCCATCTCTTCCCAATTATCGGGAAGACCATGCCAGTAATACATATCTTTTATTTCATGCGGCTGGAAACGAGACACCATTTTTTTGACATAGTCTTTAGGGCTTTTGGCAGAAATTTTTGCGTTGTCATTCCACTCCAAAATCGCATAATTGGCTATTTGGTTAGTATCTCTTAAATCTGTTATGCCTTTACTTTTTAAGTAAGCTTTTGGGAACAAGTGGTGCCTTTCAAGAGCTGATCGATTAGATTTGATTGAAGCGTCTATTAAATCCGCGACCTTTTGTTTGGAAAATAGCGCATTTGCGTCTAATACCACCAATGAAGCATAAGATGCAAAAAGAGACGGACTGCGCGGAGAAGAATTTGCCAGATTATTAGGCAAATTTATAAACCAGTAATCATCTGTAAAAACTTCTTCACAAACACGATCTAGTTCGTCAATAAATTCATCCGCGCCTTTTATATTTCTTAATCTTGCCAAATCAGACTCCATTGCGCTTTCTGGAGATCCTGTAAACCTTCCTGTCAGGCTGGACATGAAAAACCAACGTGCAATTACCTGCCGCAATCTAAATTCGTTTGTCTGATATTCTGTTCTGCCAATAAGATAAAGTGTATAAGCAAACATTAAGTTAGTCTGAGAGCTTATATAATCTTTATTTCGATAACCAGCTAGTGCGATAGCTTTGAGGAAATCGTGCCAATAAGTGAGATTTAACACCCGAGATTGAGATTTTTTGAGAATTTCAAATTGTTCAATTCTTCTTTCCTCGCTAAATTCTCCCGTTTCCAAATCTTTGCCTCTTAGGATTGAGTACACATAGTGCAATCTGGCTCTTCTGAAACCCAAACCCACGCTTACTCTTAGTAATTGATCCGGTTCTGGTTGGGAAATTAAATTATAAGGCGAAGGCTTGTCGTTTGTGGGAGTTTTTGCCATGCGACAGAAATTCTCTAACATAATTCTGCCATCATCCCAATACACAGACATGAGAGTGAGAATAAAGTCTGATTGATTAAGAGACTTCCCTTGACTGTTTATGCGAACGAATATCTCTGCGACTTGTTCCTCTGTGATTGAGGGGGATAATTCTAATGCGGTGAAGGGGAAATTAAGCAGGTTAGATAATTTTGTGATTGACTGCCTTATCTTTTTTATCTCGTCTGGCGCAAGGCTTGCAACCTCTTGGTTTTTTGAATATAAGTGTCGACAAGCTCAAAAATGTCAGTAGATTTGTCCCAGACTCTTGATATATCAGGAATATAAGATCTGTCTTTTTTTATGGCGGCGTCTGATACCTCAAAGCGTTCCGTGATTGGGTTAAAGGATATTTCTATCTTTTCTTTTTGATAATTTTCCCTAACTATTTCTATACCTTTTATAACGGCAAAAAGCGAAGTGAGTCTTTGTTGCCCGTCCACAATAAGCAATCTTGGTGGTTTTTGCTTTGTGTCTGTTCCAATTTGCTTTGCTTCTTCCACAGAAGCATTTTGCCAAAATAGCAAATATCCAACTGGATAGCCGCGATACATGCTATCAAACAAATCTCTAACTTTCGTGTTTTTCCAAACAAAAGGTCGCTGAATGTCCGGCAGACCTATCTCGCCCATTTGTATGTAATTAATCAAAGCTCCCAAATCGTAGCGCACTTCTTTGAACAATCTATCTGTCATTTTTACATCAGTGATTATATACCAAAGTGTTTAGCGTTTGAAACTTGCCAGAGATTTTTTTGTTAAGTATTGAGTTTGTCTTTGAGGTACTTATTTGAATAGCGTTTTTTATTTTTTTTGGGAAGTAATTTTTGGGAAGTAAGGTTGTGAACATTTTTAAATTTAAAAGAACTCAAACTTATTTCAAACAGAGGTATGCGCCGCAAGTGCGTCCGTTCACTCACCACGCCATTTTCGTTCGGACTTCGAACTTGCTCATATTTTTTATTTTTGTGTGCGCGCGATTTTTGCTTGCCTAAGGCGAGCATTTAGGATTTTTATTTTTCAGCTTTGCTCCTGGCAAAAGCTTCCGTAAGTGTTAATTTCTCTTCTGGTAAAAGTGCATCTAGTTGATTTACTACATAGTCCAGCCATTCTCGAAAGAGGGTTTCGCTATCCTTTCCCGATCTCTCTCCTTTGCGTTTGTAATATTCCCATAGACCAAGAATGAATTTGTCTAAATCTGCATTTGAGGCATAAGCGTGATACACTCTAGTGTCTGGTGTCCATTGGTTTGCTTGAGCTTGAGTTACAC
>JANWVB010000057.1 GCA_025057695.1 Patescibacteria group bacterium | reverse complement strand
CTTAGCGGAGAATTTAGGCAAGATGTAGAAAGATATGGTTTTAGTCTTTTTAGTCTTTTTAGGATTTTTTGTCTCGATAGTTATAAGTATAATAATAAAATTCAAACTTCTAAATTTGATTTTAATTTAACCCCAGAACAAATTAGACAAATTTTGAAGGCAATAGAAGGTTAAAATTCCGAAAAAATTAGCAGGCCACTTAAGGAGATAACACTGCATGTAGTGGATAATATACAGAATCCAGGATCTGAAACTTTTCCTGTGTCTGATCAAACTATTCCTGATGATAATTCAGGTGGTGGCACATCTTCTCAGTAACTCAACTCCTCTCGTGTTTAGTAATTTATTGTGTTTAATTAATCGTGGGAGAAGTGTAAATTAGTTAGATTGAGATTGTCGATCTTATTTTTTCTATCTTGGGTAGTTGCTATAATTTGCTTTTTATTAAATACGCTTTTTCAAACTGATTCCAGCCGACTGCCTTTTTGCCTTCAAGCTGGACTAAATCTGGGACAAATTTATAGGATTTTTCATTTTTGCCTTCAATGTGAGCTGTTAGAATTTTAAGCCTTTTTTCGGTGTTAACAATTTTCTCGTTTCCGTTTGTTTCCTCTTTTGATTTAGATGGAATTTTAATAGTTGTCCATAGACCGGGCCATGGAGTAAAAGCTTTTAACAGATTGTGCAATTGCTTGCCACTTTTTATTTGGTGTAGTGGTATTCTTTTTTTCCCATCTTTTGATCTTTTGTAGATAAATTCAATTTGTAGTTTGAATTTCTTCCCATTGATTGCTTTTTGCAAAATATCAAATGGAATGTAACCATCTTCTTTTCTGATTAATTTTGTATATGTGGCTTGAGAGTGATTTTGCTCTTTTAGATTTATTTTGTTGTTTAAATAAGCCGGTATGAGATTTATTAGCACTTGAGATGCCCTTTGAAAAAGCCTTGTTCTTAATGTATCTAGTGTATCTGATTCTAGTAATTCGTCGGCAAATTGACTAACGATAGGACCATGATCCATCAGATTGTCTAGCTTGATTATTGTCACACCTGGAATCTTTTCTGTGGCAATTATTGCCTGGATTGGGGATGCTCCGCGAAATTCGGGCAAGATAGATGGGTGTATATTTAGTATGCCTTTTGGGAAAGCGTTAATTACATCCTGAGGTATGATTTGTCCATAAGCCGCCAGAATACCTAAGTTCCACTCTAATTTGCTTTCTAGAAGTTTGTTTGTGTCAAAGAAAATTGGAATTTTGTGCTTGTGCGCCCAATTGTCAACTGGAGAATAAGTTAGTATTTTTTTTCTGCCTGTGATTTTGGGTGGTTGTGTTACCACTGCTACAATAGGGGAATTGCCCTTGTTGTCTTGCCACTTGCGGTGGATTTGGTCGATTACAGACAACACGTATTCTGGCGTGCCGAAAAATACAATTTTCATGTTAGTCCCACTTTTTGCCATTGTCCGTCTTTGGTGTGTTCATACAAAGGAAGTTGTTGCCGAACTACATGATCTATAAAAAGTATCCCATCTAAATGATCAATTTCGTGTTGAACTATTTGAGCCGAAAGTCCCATAAAAGTTTCAATTTTGTCTTCCCAGTTTTCATCTTTGTATTTTATGGTTACATACTCGTATCTTGTAAGAGGCGAGTAGTAATGTGGTAAAGATAAACATCCTTCCATCAGTTTAGGTTTCTTTTTGTTAGACTTATTTTTTAAATCCTTTTTAATTTCCATAATTTCAGGGTTGATAATTGTTTTTATTGTATCTTTGTCTTTCATCAAAAATATTCTTACATTTTTGCCTATTTGCGGAGCGGCAAGTCCTATGCCTTCCGGATCTTTTTGCGCAAGCAGTGTATCGTATAAATCTTTTATAATTTCTTTTGTTTTTTTATCAAGCTTTGAAACAGGCTTTGATTTTATACGCAGTTTTGGATTGTTGGATTTTAGAATTTCACAAATCATCTTGATATTATAATTCAAATTTTATTTTTTGACTAATTTTGCAATTGTTTCAGGCTTTCCAGCTCTCTTTCAACTTCTTGGTTATTTGGGTCTATATATTTTAGTATATACTCAAGTTCTGATTTTGCTGTTTCATAATAGCCCAGATCAATTGAAATAAGAGCAAGGGCGTATCTTGCGTCTTTGTAATCTGTTTTCAGATCTATAGCCTTTCTGATGTATTCTAACGCGCTTTCAGTTTCATTTGCCCTAAGGTATGCAAGCGCTAGATTGTAAACTATCTTTGGATCAGTAGGAGATAGAGAATTTGCCTTTATCAATGAATCTTTTGCGTTTAACAAGTATTTATTGTCGTAAATTGCAAGCTTAACATACATCAAAGCTTGAGTTCTTAGGTGGTTTACATCATTTGGGGATAAAAGAATCGCTTTTTTGCTTGCTTCAATTGCGTTGTCTACAAATTGTCGCGCGTTTGCTTTGTGTTCTGGTTCATTTGATAAAACTTGCGCAATTAGTGTATTTGCATTAGCAAGTTCATTCCAATAGATTGATTCATTAGGAGAAATTGATACTGATTTTTGCAGATATTTGAGGGCTGATAAATATTGCGTGTTTGCTATTTCGTTCTTTCCTTGTTGGTAATAGTAGTTTGCCAGCCAGTAATTTGCTGTTTTATAAAAAATAAAGGCGCAACCTGCAATCACAAAAAGTATTGCGACCTTTTGCGATGTAGATAATTCTTTTGAGTTTTCAAGTTGATTTCTAAAATTATTGCTTTTTGTGTATGCTAGCGCTGGTATAACAAAAAAAAGCATGTTTGTTGTTGTGACAGAGAAACCAAAAAAATTTGTGATTAATATGCTGGCAAAACCGGAAAATAAGCATAAGTTGAAAGTATTTATTTCTCTAAAATTCTTTAAGCTTTTTAGTCCTAGTATTTTTACGGACATAAATATAATGAGTAAAATATAAGATAAAGTTCCGACTATTCCTGTATTTGCCAAGAAATTTAAATATTCATTATGCGCTTTGTTGTATAAATATTCCCATTCCGATGTGTAGTTGTGTTCTATTGGACGAAATTTGTAATAAGAAAAAGCAAAAGTTTCTAGACCGCTTCCAAAAATTGGATATGCTTTCCAAATTTCATATGCTCCTTTCCAGACTATTTTTCTGATATCTCCTGATTCTGTGCCGCCTTTTTCCAAAGCTGGCACAAAATCTTGGGGTTTTTCAAGAGTTATTTCATCTTGATTCTGCAGTAAATCATTTAGTTTTGGCGACCATGGCGTGCCGATCGCAAGTGCGATTGCAAAGATGGGTATTGCGTAAATAGCAAAATTTTTGATTTTGCCTTGTAAATTTGTTTTTGATTTTTTGATTAGATAATATGACCAGAAGAAAAAAGAAATAAGAACAAATGCTATTATTCCGGATCTTGATTTGGTAAATAAAAGAGCAGACATGAACAAAAGGCACAAAGCAATGTGTGTTAATTTTGTTTGTATGTTTTTTGCTTTTAAGTAGAAATATAAACTTATTGGCATTATCGCGACCAGCCATGCGGCTAGCCAATTTGGTTGTCCAAAGGTGCTATATACTCGGCTCTGAACATCGTTTGCCCAGCAACTATTTGATATATTAATTTCCTCTTGGTTTATTAGACTTATGATTGAACATGTAACGCTTATGTCAAAATGTTCAAGCACGGCAATTAGGCTTGTTATTGTTGTTGTCACTAAAAGTGCCTTTAATGTTGTCATAGAGTCTTTTTTGGATAAATTTGAGACGGCAAACCAATAAATAAGCGCAAAGCAGACATAGGATAGGAATCCGCCGTTGAATGATGTGTAATGCCCAAATATTGATGTGTGCAAAGCTATTGAAAAAATTGTGCTAATGAAAATTGAAATTAGGAAAATTATTATAGGGACATCTAAGATTGTTTTTTGGAATATGAATTTTTTTTGGACAATTATTTTTGTTATCCATATTGATACAAGCAAAGCTGTGGATAGATACAAGAAAACAGTTTTGTTGAATTCAAAAATTTCTGAAGTTTTAGGGAAAAATATTAATGGGGTGAAAGCTATGGTGAATAAAAATATTTTTTGGGCTATATTTTCGATAATTGACATTATCATTACTCTAGCAAATTTAATTCATAATCAAAAGCTAGCAGGTGCAGGTATTGAATAGCTATGAGGTGATAGTATACTGGCGCTAATACATTTGGAAAATTATGAAAAAAATAATGCAATTAGTTAAGTATTTACAAAATGTTTCCTTTAATAAAGTTTTTGGATCTTTGTCTTATGATATTGGGATTGATTTGGGGACTGCAAATACTTTGGTTTGGATTAAAGGCAAAGGAATTGTTATCAAAGAGCCTTCGGCTGTTGCTAGGCATAAAAAAACAAAGCAAATTATGGCAATCGGAACTGCCGCAAAGCGAATGTTAGGAAGATCTCCTAAAACAATTGAGGCTATAAGACCACTTAAAGATGGTGTAATTGCTGATTTTGATGCAACTAGCGCCATGCTTACTCACTATATCAAAAAAATTCATCAGTCGCATTCTGTTGTTCCTAAAATCCCAAGACCAAAAGTAGTAATTGGTATTCCTTCTGGAGTTACTGAAGTAGAAAAAAAGGCTGTCGCAGATGCTGCCATTTTTGCTGGAGCGCGAGAAGTTCATCTAATTGAAGAGCCAATGGCGGCAGCGATTGGCGCTGAATTATCTGTGGATAGCGCTGATGGGAATTTTGTTGTTGACATAGGAGGTGGGACAAGTGAAATAGCGGTAATTTCTTTAGGTGGAGTTGTAGTGGGTAGATCTATACGTGTGGCTGGTGATGAAATGAACGAAGCGATTGTTAATTATGTTCGTTTAAAGTACTCTCTCTTGTTGGGTGAATCGACAGCAGAAGAAGCAAAAATTGCAATTGGGACATGTATTCCCTTTGATAAAGAAAGGTTTTTTGTTGTAAGAGGACGCGATTTGGAAACTGGCTTACCAAGGACAGAAAAACTTTCAAGCGAGGAAGTAAGAGAAGCATTACTGCCCATAGTTTCAGAAATTAATCGCGCAATTATATCAACACTAGAAGAAACACCTCCTGAACTTTTGAGCGATATAATGAAAAAAGGTATTTACTTGGCAGGAGGTGGAGCTCTTTTGCATGGAATTGATAAAATAATATCAGAAGCGACAAAAATAAAAATTGTAATAGTCAATGATCCTTTAACTTGTGTTGTGCGTGGGTGCGGAAAAGTGCTTGAAGATTTTGGTCTTTTGTCAAAAATTAAATTGACAAAGGGTGTCTAGAAGTAAATTATTAGAATTTATATGCAAATTGTGTGAGCTTTTTTTATAAAGATGCCTTTATTTTCTAAAAGAAATTAACTAATTTTATCCCTTTTGTCATTGTATGCATGAGATTTCTAATTACCCGGAAAGAAACTGGTTTTTGTGGTTTGGAAGATTTTTAATAGTTGTTTTTGTCTTTTTGTTTTTAGGTAGATTAATTGATTTGCAGATTATACGTGGCGCTTACTTCAGAGAACTTGCTGACAAAAATCGAATACGGAAAATTCCAATTTCAGCTTCCCGTGGGTTGATTCTGGATAAAAATGGTGAAATTTTGGTTGGCAATAAGGATGTCAAGAAGTTTGTCAGATTTAGTTCTGATTCAGGGTTTAAAAAGGAAATTTATGATCCTTCTTTGGCTGAAGAATCAGAGATTATTTCAGAGAGTGAAAGGGTTTATTTTTTAGGAAGCGATTTTGGACACGCCAGTGGCTATCTTAGCGAAACCACAAAAGAAGAAGTTGGAAAAGTCCGCCCGGATTGTCCAGAAAAAGGTCAAAGAAAAGTATCGCAATTAATAGGCAGAACTGGGCTTGAAGAATATTTTGAATGTGTTTTGTCTGGTTTTGATGGTGAGGAAATTGTTGAAGTTGATTCAATGGGCAGAAAAGTTAGGACTTTGGGTAGAAAAATGCCAATAAGTGGAGAAAACATAAACACCAATATAGATGTTTTTTTGCAAGGCCTAGTTAGCAAGTATATGCAAGGTAAAAGGGGCGCTGTGATAGCAACAGATCAAATGGGGCGAGTCTTGGCAATTTATTCTGCGCCGTCTTACGATCCAAACGATTTTATTAAGGGAGACTTGGATAAAATAAAGTTATATTTTCAAGATAAAAATTTGCCGCTTTTTAATCGTGTTATATCTGGAATATTTCATCCCGGTTCTGTGTATAAGCCCTTGGTTGGTTTAGCGGCTTTATCTGAGGGAGCTATTGAAAGAGATTTTAAATTTAACGATGAAGGAGTGATTATTGTGGATAGCGCTTTTGGATCATTTTCGTATAGCAACTGGTATTTTACCCAACATGGTGGAAAAGAAGGCTTGATTTCACTCTCTCGCGCTTTAGCGCGATCCACAGATACTTATTTCTATAAAGTTGGGGAGCTTTTAGGAGTAAAAAAATTGGAAGAATGGTCTAAGAAGTTTGAATTGGATAAAAAAACAGGTATTGAGCTTCCCGGAGAAATTGAAGGTTTAGT
>JANWVB010000056.1 GCA_025057695.1 Patescibacteria group bacterium | reverse complement strand
ATGTTGATTGCGTATTCATTTGCGGTTGTTCCAGTGAGAGCTCCGATGTTGATTGCGTTTAGTGATACTTCCGCATCGCCAGTGACAGCGGCAATGTTAAATATGTTTGCTGTGTTTGTCCCTCCTGTGGCGTTGCCAATTGTTGGGACGATTGACAATCCCTGACTTATATTTGTTCCAGTTGTGTCAGCAGGACTTGTGAAGTTAATTACACTTACATTTTGAGTACCTCCAGAGTTAACAGCAAGTGTCCTTGAGGTTGTTGTGCCTCCTGAGAGAGTGGTCGCTCCTGTGAATGTGTTTGCAGATGTGCCTGATTGAGTGTATGCACCACTTGTTGTGATACCACTTACACCTGTTAGGTTTCCTGTTGTTGACACATTAAGCCCACCACTTGATGTTAACTGGAATGTTCCTGTTGAATTGCCAATTACAACATTGCCAGTGTTTGTTGTGGCAAGGTTTAGTGTTCCTGTTCCATGAGGAGCAATTGTCAAATTGGCATTTCCAGATGGAGTGGCAATGGTTGAGGCAGAACCACCACCAAGGTTAAGGGTTGTAGCACTAACCCCAAGAGTTGAAGCTGTTGTCAAAGTAGCAAGGGAAGAGGCTGTAACTGTTGTTGTTCCAGAGAAAACTAAAGTCTGAGCCCCAAGTGTAATCTGATTGGAAGCAAAGGCAATGGTTGGATCTGTGGCTCCAGCATCAAATGTCCAAGTGAATCCACTTCCTGATCCAAATGTGGTGGTACCAATTTCTGTGGTGTCAAGGTTTAGAGTGATTAAATCTGTGGAAGCATCAACGTCTGTGTCAATTCCATTTGTTCCACCTGCAACCAAAAGCGTTTGACCTGAGGCTATTAGTTGTGTATCAGTGTCGTCTCCATCTATGTACCATCCAGAATACGCGCCGCCTCCAATTTGCACGAAACCAGATCCATCGTATACGTAAAAAGCGTCGTTAGTGGAATCCCAAACAATATCTCCTTCGCTTGTGCCTGTTACTGCGCTTGGTACACCTGCATTTGTGGGAATTCTTAATCCTACATTTGCGGCATGAGCTCCCATTATTGCTCTTCTTGTAAATGTGGCGTTTGCGTTGAATGTTGTTGCGTCTTCTATGTTTAGTGATCCGGCCCCATCTATTGTTATGTTCCCGGAAGTGCTGGAGAATGTGTTTCCGTCCAAGCGTAAATTGTCAATGGTCAATAATGTCCCAGTTATAGCTCCTGCGGCAGTAATGCTCCAGTCATCCCCACCAGTCAGACTGATGGTGGTTGACGCATGAGAATTCCCAATCACTATAGTGTCAGCAGAAGTGCCATTTGTTGCAATGTTTACAGTTGTGGTTCCGTCTGCAGTTACTCCTCCAATGTCAATAGTCCCAGTAATTGCCGCATCGGCAATGTTTAGTGTGGTTGCCGCGCTTGCAAAGTTTAGGGTGGTTGTGCCGGTATTTAGCAAGTTTGTGGTTGTTGTTCCTATGATATCTCCACCTGAGACTGTCAAATCTCCGGTTAGGGTGAAATCTCCTGTTGTTCCGCTATCTGTAAGCACAGCAAGGTCGTTTCCGTTTTCGTCTTCAAATGTAAAAGCGCCGCTGTTTATAATTTGTATTGAAGTTGTTGCATCGTTAAAAAACAAATTAGCATCCCAACCTCCGCCGATTCTGATAGCGTGTTCTGTGGCTGTTGTTGCTGTAATTGATGCAATATTTAAACCATACAAATTGTCTCCAGAATCTGTGTTCCCATTTGTATCTGGGTTTATGTTTATTCCTATCAAAGTTTGATCTGTCGCATCTATTCCAAAAGTTGGAGTTACTTCAAACGCAATTGGATTAGTGGCTGTGCCGGCAGGGGAGACGTTAAGATCCAAAGATATGCCTGAAAGAGTGGATGCAATACTAGTTGAAGCGTCTAGGGTCATAGCGTCTGCTATTTCTGTGAAATTGATCACATCATCCGCAATAGAAATATTTGCTTCGTTTGCAGGGGATGCTGTCACCAAAAAATCTGTGGAAAAGTCAAGCGTGTCAACATTAACTCCTACCGGGACTTCGTTGTTTTCTACATTGACAATAGCGCTTGTCGCTCCTGTGTCATTGGCACACTCCCAAGAATCGTTTGACTCATTCCATTTGAGTACCTGCCCATCGGCACATCCTTGCAAGAGACCAAGTCCAGCTCCCAGCACTTCAAGCCCGGAACCACTTGATACAGTTGAAGATAATCCATCAGTAGGAGTGAAAAGGTTAATTGTCAAAGCTCCAGAACTGACAATCAAGCCATTGCCTGCAAATTCATTAATTGTGTCGCCGCCAACCGTAAAACTCACAGCAGTGACATTTCCGCCTGCTGAGACATCAAAATTGGTAAAATCTATAACTCCTGTTGTCCCAAGTATTGTGTTTGCGCCAATATTTATGGCATTAACTATTTCTGGATCAGATACATCCAAAGCGTCTGTGATTACTCCCGCGGCATTTGAAGCGGCAATAATTATTCCATCTGCTGTTGTGACCGCTCCTGTTGAAATAAAACTGCCAAGCGTTCCTGTTGAACTTGATGTGATATTTAAACCTATGCCTGTTCCAGATTGAGAAATGCGAAGCCCGTCTACAGAGCTTGTGTTTAATTGATCAATCAAAAGTATATATCCGCTATCTGTTCCTCCTGTGAGTGGATTTCTAAAAATTATTGAGTCATCGTTTGAGTTTAGATTTACTATTACATTTGAGCCATCTGGATCATTGTCATATGCATCTTGCATGTTAATTGTGATAGCAGGATCGCAAGTAATTAAATTGTTTGAAGCGTCTAGACAAAGCCCATTGGCTGGTGTTCCTGACAAAAGTCCATTAATTATTACTGTTGAATCTGCATCAAGATTAAAGGTCACGTCATTTGTTCCTGATGGAGTGAATATTGTGGCGCCGTCTGCTGCAAAGTTGCTAGCGGCAGTTGTAAGCGTTCCATTTATGGTTACATTGCTTGCAATAGTGAAATTTCCACCTGCCATCCCAAAATTAACATTTGTTGCAGATTGCGCGAAATTTATAGTGCTTACACCGGAGTTTAATAAGTTGAAAGTAGTTGCAGTAGTTGTAAGATCTCCGCCATTGATGGCAAAATCTCCAATTGTAGATAAATTTCCAGAATTAGAGATTGTAAAAACATCTGTGCCATCAAATTGTTCAAAAACAGCTAGGAAATTGCTTTGTATCGAGTGCCCTTGAACCAAAAGTTGCACTTCGTTTGTATCCCCGTCGATTGCTAGTTTTGCAAGTTCGTTTGTGCCCCCGATTGTTACGCTATCTGTTGTATTGGTAAGATAAATAAATCCGGTTTGTTGAGTGAATTTAGAAGCTCCGGATCCTATTGCGGCATCAAGATCATTTAGAACGGCTTGCAAATTTGTTGAGTTTGAGTTATCGAATTCATCATATACTCCTATTAGATTAGCTCCAGATGTGGTGCTACCACTACCAACATCATTTAGCCCAATGCTACCAATTATCAAATCGGCTCCAGTGGCTAGAGTTATGTTTCCATTATTGTCAACAGTGAGTAGATTGTTCCCTAGAGAATTTTCTATTTCAAAAATATTGGCGGTTTGGACACTGTTTCCTCTTACTAAAAATTGGATTCTGTTGCTTGTGCCAACAATAGATAGGGTGGAAGATGAGATTGGAGTTGTTGCGCCTATTACAACATTGTCTGTTGTGTCTGTTAGATATACTTCGTTACCAGAATCTGTCCAAGGTCCTGAAACTGTTGAAGCGGCAATCCATGTAAATCCGCCAGTAGAGGAATCATAAGAAAGTATTTGTCCGTTTAAGGGTGTGTTTGTGTTATGAAAGTCTATTGCTTTTATTGTTCCATCTTCTATTTCCCCAGAAGATATTGAATTTCCAAGAGTGGTTTGCAAACTTCCATTAGACACAGTTAATCCTGATCCTGTTATATCTGTTATGACATCGTTGTTTATAGAAAGCACATTTATAAAAGTAGTGCCTTTTATTTCTGTGTCGCCGGAAACTAGCAAATCGTTTCCAGCCAGATCAATCGAATTGGGTGTCCCCGTGCCGATCACAACACCTCCGCCTCCAGGGTTTATTACTAGGTCATTGTCTGAAGTAAGTATATTGCCGGATAAGTTTAAAGTTCCCGCTATGTCATTGCTTGTGCCTCTTACTTCAAGTGAGTTTCCAACTATTGTTTGCCCTTGATTTGAGCCAATTGATATTTGAGATGCCGCTAACCCTATTGATAATGTGTTCACATTCTCACTTAAGAGATCAAATGTTTCGGATGTTGAAGAGATTATTCCTCCATTTGCGTGCAAAATTTTATTTGCATATATATCTTGAGTAAAAATGCCATCCACATTTACCTGAAATGTAATATTGCTAAAGCTTGAAGCCGCCAAGACCTTTTTTGTTTCTACGCTTATGTGATCGCTTATTAATTCTTTTTTTGTTTTTTGAAATTTGCCAAGATTTACGATTGATTGAATATTATTTTTCCCAAGTGTTAATAAGTTTTCTATATGTTTGTTTGCATATATATTTTTTGCAATCAGAATTACAAGAAAAACAAAGATAAACGCACTTGCTAATTTGAAGAGATGTTTTGATTTGGGAATTCTATCGTATGTTGTACCAAGTTGGTATTTATCTATCAAATTTTTTTCTGCGACTTTTGCATTTTTTGAATCTGAAAATGATGATATGTCCGCAGATTGTTTATCCGAAAAATCTTGCGGTGAATTTTTATCGCTTACGACTCCGAAATTATGCTCTGGAAAATTTAGTTTCTTAAAGTATTCTTTTGTATTTTCTACCTCTTTTGTTTTTTCCGCAAGAATTTTTTCATAAAAAATAGGAGGGTTAACAGCTTGATCTTGATTGATTGCGCTTTGAGGCGAATTTATATTTGAGTTGACAAAAATTCCATTAATTTTTTTCAAAATTTTTCTAGATTTTTTACTTTTGATCGATTGAATGATTTTAGGATCGTATCTTCTATGCCCACCTGATGTTCTAATTGGTGTGAGAATGCCTTTTTTCTCCCACCTTCTTAAAGTTTTTTCTGAGACTTTCAGGATTTTAGCGGCTTCTTTGATTGATAAAGTTTGTTGTGATTTCATAAGGCAGTTTTGGATTTTTAGACATGTTTAGTGTGTCTAAAAAACAGATTGTTCAAATAGATTTGGATTGTCTAAGATTGCCTAACTTAAATTAAGTCAATTTGGGGAGGATTTGTCAATTGTTGGTATCTATGCAAATTTTTTTAAAAGTTTATGAATTTGTTTACAAAAACAAATTTAAAAAAATATTGCCATCTAGGATTAGTATCCTAACTGGTTGTGTTGTTTCTGGTTTTATAAACAATTGTCAAAGATCAGAAAAATAAACGCATTCGTGCTAGCGTTTAATTGCTTAAAATTTTAGTTAGTAATTTTTGCAAAAAATGCGTTTTTTACGACTTCTGGCGGCGCTTTTAATAGTTTTCACGAGCACTCAAATCTTGGCAGAATAATTACCGCAAATTAATATTGATATGCACACTAAATATAGTGTGTTTATTTTTTGTTAATTTGTTTAAAACTTGCTAATTCGTAATTTCAAGATATGTTTTTATTTTCACATTAACTTTTTTGATTTTTGTTCTTTCTTAGAAATTAATTTGTGTTAGATTTAATTTAAATAATAAATGGGAAGAAAATTTTTCAAATAATTTTCAGATCACATCTTATGAAATTATACACAGAGATTTGTGCGCATATATTGCAAAAGACTTGAATTTTTTTTGATGGTGTAAAATTTTAATCGGTAATTTTATATAAAACTTAGACTCGTGTTCTAAAAATTTAGACATTTTGCTTCTAAAAAAAATGTCCAAATTCCAAAGGCTTATTGTTATTGTGATCATGTTACTTAATTTCACACAACAAACATTTTAAATCTGACACATATTGTTTTTTGAATTTTTGAATTAAGAAGCATAAAATTTTTTGTTTTGTTATTGTTATATATAAAAAGTGGATGTGTTTCTTTTAAGAACACAGCGTTTTAATTAACGATAAGTAAAAATTTGACGATTGTTTGTGTGTTCTGATATTAGGCTGTTTTTTTGATTTATTTTGAAAAGAATTTGTGATTTTGTTTTGATTTATGCTTTTTATGTGTAATATTATGTTTATTAGTGTATGGTAGTCCAAAAAGTATTTTCAATTGTGCTCTCGTTTTTATTTGGGTTCTTTGTAATTACCGCAACAATTCCCGTGATTGTTTTTGCAGATATTTCATCATCTTCTATTGCCACAAGCGCGATTGTTGTTGGCAAAATTGAAAATTTATCTGTTATTTGCACTTACAGAAATGGAAATTCAGCTTGCAAAGACGAATATGACCCATCCATGTATGGTGTAATAAATGATAATCCGTCCACAGCCATTGTTGATACTAGTCTTGCTAATGGCCGTTTAGTTATTACTTCTGGAGTTACTCTTGTTCGAGTAACAAACGCGGGTGGTGATATCACAGAAGGAGATTTATTAACAAGCAGTAAAATACCGGGAGTGGCTCAAAAAGCTACAAGGAATGGTTATGTTTTAGGAGTTGCGTTAGAAAATTTTTCAGGTAGTGAAACTGGAGTAATACAAATGATGGTAAATATTCACCCCACAACCATTTTGTCAGGACAAAGGGGCAATATTTTGCAATTTATCAGGCAAGGACTTGCTGTTCCTATTTTTCAGCCATTAGAGTCTTTAAGGTATTTGCTTGCGATTATAATAATTATCATAGCTTTCACTCTTGGAATGTTTTATTTTGGCAAAACTTCAAGAGCTGGTATTGAAGCGATTGGCAGAAACCCGTTGGCCAAAAATGTGATACAGTTAACAGTAATAATGAATATTGTGTTAACTATTGTTATAGTTTTAGTGGGACTAGGTATCGCTTACATGATACTGATTTTTTAATTTTTAAATTTGAATAGAAAAAGTACAAAAATAAAATATGTTTGGTCTGCCTTTTTTTGTAAAAAAAAACCTTGTTAAACCCACAGTGTTGGTTATCTTAGATGGGTTTGGTCTTGCTCCGCCTTCACCCGGGAACGCTATTTCTCAGGCAAGAATGCCTAATTTTTTGTCTTTGTTAAAGGATTACCCACATACTGAGCTTATAGCTTCGGGAGAATCTGTGGGTTTGCCAGCAAATGAGGTTGGCAATACAGAAGTAGGACATCTAACAATTGGTGCTGGCAGAGTGATACTTCAGGACCTTAAGAGGATAAATGTTGCAATAGAGAAAGGTAGTTTTTATGAAAATAAGGCATTTTTGATGGCGGCAGATCATGTTAGAAATTATAATTCCACGCTTCACATATTAGGTCTTGTTGGTAGCGGTAGGGTTCATTCTGCAAGGGATCATATTTATGCTCTTTTGCAATTTTGCAAAAAAGAATTGCTTAGCGATGTTTGTGTGCATGTTTTTACAGACGGACGTGATTCACCGCCAAAAGAAGGGATTATA
>JANWVB010000055.1 GCA_025057695.1 Patescibacteria group bacterium | reverse complement strand
AATTTGGACCAAAAAATAGTGGCGGAAAGAAAATTGAGCAAAAAGTTGAAGAATTTTTAGATTTTATGCCAAGATTAGGGCCAGTAATACCTGAAGAATACATTTATTCACTTTTAGAAGCTGAATTCAAAAATAAAAATCATCCAGTATTTGAAAACATTTTTGAAACTTACAAAAAGTATGTAAAATTTGTATACAAGAAAAATATCAAACAATTTGAAGAAAAAGGCAGAAAGTATGATTTTAACAATTGAAACGCCAATTAAAATGCGCATAGATTTTGAAAATCATCAAGAATTGCAAGCAGTTAAAGAAGCTTTAACTTACAAAAACACCAGCATTCAATACCAAATCAAAATTACCAAAGAGTCAGCGATTAAGTACGGCAAAGCTTGGGCAGCTAACAAATTAGCCGAATTAGAGCAAAAACTGTACGAAACGCTTTTGTTTGTTGATAACGAAGGCTACTACACAAGACCTGGACTTCTAAAATATTTACAAAAAAGATTTAATTGTTCTGTAAAAAACAACATCGTGTACCCTGAATTCAAACTATTGCCATGGCATACTGTACCAGAATACGAACCGCACAATGCCCAATTAAACGCTCTAAAACGGCTTTTAAGCGATTTTCACTCTCACATAGAGTTTGCCACTGGGACAGGAAAAACTTTTATTATAGAGCTTTTGATAAAGAATACGGGCCTACCTACAGTTGTATCTACACCTAGCACATCTATCGCTAGACAGATTTACGAAGAATGTCAGGCCTTGTTTGGAAACAGCAAAGTCGGCTTATTCGGCGATACAAAACGCGAACTAGGTAAACACATACTTATCGCTGTTGGTAAAAGCTTAGCAATGGTTAACACTCCGAAAGAGATTGAAGAATTTAAAAAATATCAAGTACTTATTTCAGATGAATCACATACATTACCGGCTGAGCAGTTTGAAAAATTTTGCCATGGATTGTTGGCTCACTGTCCATATCGTTGGTTTGTTTCTGGAACACAAGAAAGATCAGATGGTACTGATTTGAAGCTTTTATCAATAATAGGCCCACAAGTTTATGCCTATCCAATTCAAAAAGCAATTGAGGATGGCGTTTTGGCTAAACTTTCTTTTTTAATTTTTAATATCAAGTCTCATTCATTTTTTGAAAGCAATAACATCGTTAGATTGAATCAAGAGCATATCTACAAAAATGAAAAAATTGCACAGATAATATCGGAAATTTCTCAGCAAGCCGTAGCCGAAAACATGCCGGTTTTAATACTTATTGATGAACATATCCAGGAGGAGATTCTCAGCAAATACATGAAGATAGATTATGTTTATGCAAGGAGTGGCGCCAATAATTCGAAAATTTGTAAAGATTTTAATGACGGTAAGATTATGTGTGTCGTTGGAAATTCCGCTGTCTCTACTGGTACTAATTTTAAGCCGGTAAGAATTACAATAAATTGGCAGGCTGGTAAATCTGCAGTTAAAGTTAAGCAAGGGCCCATTGGCAGAAGTACCAGAATTGATAAAAGAACTGGAAAGACCGAGTGTAAAGTGATAGACTTTCGGATTAAGAATGTTCCAATTTTAAGAAGGCATTCTGACGAAAGGATTAGTATTTACAAAGAGATTGGTGAAGTAATTTATGCCGACCTCGATTAGTGCGAGTTTTGCATGAAAAAATTGATTCAGCTTTATGTAAAAGAGCTTAATCAGGCATTAAAAGAATCCTCTGGGGTTGATGTTGATGCCGAGATACGACGTCTTTCTGATTTGGAAAGGCGCTTTGTTAAGCGGCTTTGTGCCGTGGCTGGAAGGAAGAAAGTCTATAAGGACTTTGTTGATTTTATTTTGAAAGAGAAGGATTTGCGATTTGCACGGTCGTATTTTCGTGAAAGAGAAAATATGTACAAAGATTCTATAAATAAAGCCATTAGGACAAGAAATTATAAAGCCTTATCTGATTTTAACGCCAATTATCTTTTTTGTTTGTTTTCGATGAACCGCTTGGCCAGTAAAGATCAGCAGCTTATTGAAATTTTCGATCAAATGAAAAATCTTAGAGAGTCTCTCGTGCATAAGCATTTGCATTATGCATTAAATCGTGCAAAATCTTTCAGTTACATGTGCTACAGCTCAAACGCTATTGAACTTGAAGACCTTATTCAGATTGCTAATGAGGCTTTAGTTGTTGCAGTTGATAAATATGTTCCAAATGAACAAGCCTCATCTTTTCGTGTTATGGCTATAGGACGAATGATTTCAAATTTAATAGCGAATAGTACTCAAATTTTTCCAGTGACTTTAGGTAAAGGGTCTTCTAGACAGCTATATCAAATTAAAAGACTCTTAGAAAAGATTCCAAGTTTGTCTACTCAGGATATTTCTGATATTATTGGCGTTGTCCAAGAAGAGGTTTCTTTTTTGCTGAACGCAACCGCAGTTAGTAGGCTTGATGAGCCAATCCAGTCCGATACAGAAGGTAAAAGGACTATGTTTTTGTTAGATTTTTTAGCATCTGATGCCGACGAATTTAATGATCCGTTTTTAGCATTAGAAAAAAAAGATCTGTTAAATAAATCTTTACAAATGTTTCATAGCTTGACAGTTTTGGAACAAAAGGTTTTGCGGCTTAAGGGAATTAACTTTAAAAGTTATACGGAGGAAGATGTATGATAAAAATTTTAAACGACCATGTTGCGCTAGAGCCAATATCATTTGAGCATGATCTAGGACAAGCAAAACAAACCGTTAAGGGCTTTGTTGGCACAGACAAGCTATTTAAAACCTTGGTTTCCACCAAAGTTATATTCAAATCAAAAACATTTAATCCTGGCGATGTGGTCTATTTGAGAGCAGATGTATACAATTCACCGCAAGCGAGGTCTATTTTGTCGCTTGACGGTAAGGATTTTATATTGATACCAGAGTCTTTTATCGTTGCGGTCAGGGAATGATAGATGGATTTATTTGTTGGCGATCTGCATGTTCAAATTGGAAACTTAGAGGACTCCAAAAGACTTTTGGAGTTTATTAAGCATACATTTATAGAAAATAAATGTAATAGATTGATTTTTTTGGGGGACATATTTCATACGCATGCTGTCGTTAGGCAAGAAGTTGCCTACTTGATAAGATCATTCATTAAAGACTTTTTTTATGGTGCTGTTGGCGCCGATAAAAGTAAAATAATTATTTTAGCCGGAAATCACGATGGCGCGTCACCAACAACTACGGAATACAATGCCGCCGACCTAATACTTTCTGAATTTGCAACTGTCGTAGGCGGAGAAAATTTATACGTTACAAATGATGGGTATGTTTTTGTGCCTTTCATATACGATAGCAAAAAATTTCTTGATTTAGCTAAAAGCGGCTTTGATACGGCGCTAAAATTTAGTGACATACCAATTTTAGTGTGTCACCAGACTTTTAATGGAGCTGCCTATGAAAATGGCATGCCATGCCCAGACGGCGTGGATGCCAATTTATTGCCGTATGAAGTTGTTATATCTGGTCATATACATAAGCGTCAAGTTGTAGCCGATAAGGTTTTGTATTTAGGCACTCCAAGGCAAACAAATTTTTCTGAAGCAAATGAAGATAAATTTGTTTTTTTAGCCAGAAAATTGGATGGAAAGAAGATCAGCCTTATCCCAGTTAAGACTAATCATATAGTGAAAAATTTCTACTGTTTTGAATTAAAGGAGGGCGATAGTCTTGAGATTGATTTTGATGGTATAGACATGAACAAAGACGATGTTAGGATAAGAGTGATAGGCACTGAAAGTTTTTACGAGCTGGTTAAGGAAAGATATTCAGATTACGCTGGTCTAGTCAAATTTATACCGGTAATTCAGAAACAGCTGTCGAAGAAAATAGACATAGAAAAACAAGGCACTTCCATTGAGTCCGCGCTTGAAAAATACGTAAAAGAAGTTGCCGATCTTGATGATAAAATAAGAGATGAGGTATGGAAAACAATAGTAAAAATGTTGTGAATACTGATCTATCTGATCAACTAAAACTTGCAAGACTTTTGCTTTTGTATTACGATATTTTGCACCCTTTTTTGAAGTTTCAGCTTGAGCAGTATACGGTTGCATGTTGCAATATAGCTTTGCGTGGCGAAGTTAAACTAGACTTTTCTTCTAAAGTGGTTGTTTATGAAATTTTTACAGAAAAAAAATTTAGAATTACTCGTAATGGCTTAAAACAAACGAAGAAATCTAAGATTTCCAATAAGAAGTATAATGAAGAAAAGAAAATCGCCAAAATGAATTTGGAAAGTTGGACAAAATGTCTTTTGTGGGGCGATGTCACGACTGTGAGGGTTTATGTCGACGGACAAGAGGCTTAGCGAAGCGGATTTTAGTGGATGGTCCCAAAGAGAGATAGAGCTTTTGGAGAATGTAAAAGAGATCGGCGCTAAGCCGATTTCTCCCACTTTGGCCGCAGAAATGTACAATTTATTTTTGGAAGGGTATAGTTGCGCATATATTGCAAAGATGAACAAGGGGTTTAGTGAAGGTGACATCTTGTATTGCAGATATAAATATGAATGGGATCGACAAAGAGATGATTATGCCAAGCAACTGACGGCCCAAGTGCAGCAAAAACTTTTTAAGCAAAAGTTAGAGTCGGTCGAATATCTAACTAACATGTTGGCGGTTATACACAAAGAGCACAAAGAAACTATGCTCAGGTTTTTACAGACAGGAAATTTAGAAGATTTACCTAAAATCGGGTCGTTAAAAACTTATAAGGATATATTAGAGGCGCTGGCAAAGGTGACTGGTGAAGATTCAGTTAAGAAACTGAAGCTAGAGGGCAAAGTTCAGCACGATGGCGTTATCAAAACTGAACAGACAGCGATATCTATTTCGCCAGACTTACAAACAAAACTGCTACAGGCCTTAGCCGAAGGCGTGTCGCAAAAGACAAGTAATAAAGACGAAGATGAATCTTGAGAGTGTTTTAAATCTTTCTGAAGCCGAAAGGGACGCAGTATCGAAGGCCTTAGTGCTAAAAAGGCTGACATCTAAGGAACAGCTGCGTTTTTGGATATTGTATTATCTTGATGTTGACTTGGCCGATCAGGTAGTTTCTAGATTTTCGACATCTAGCCCATTAGACATGGTATGGGATATTTATCAATTTTGTGCGGACGAATCTAATGATGAACCTAGAGACTATAGGTATATTGCCGGTCGCGCATCACAAAAAACATTGGCCTTGGCGGTTTTAAAGGTTCTTTTGCCGCTTCATTTTGGTAGACCGGTTGTCCATTTTGGTGGGACTGTTGCGCAGGCCAAGCGGGCGTATACATATTTCAAAAAATTTGTTATGCGGCCATATATCAAAGATTTTTTGAAGTCAGATCCGACACAAGAAAAAACCATTTTGTTGGTCAACGGCAAAGAGTTAGAGGTTGAAATTCTTTCTATCAGCTTGATGGCAGTGCAGGGCCCGCACGCTCCAGTGGTTTCGCTTGACGAGCTTGCATCGTTGGCTCCAGACAAAGTTAAGGCATATGACGACGTGGATGGCGTTCCTGTTTACACAGATGATGGCCGTCCATGGATTAAGTTTGGAATATCTTCGCGTAAAGGCGCCTATACGGTGATTGAAAGAGAATACGAGGAGAGAGACAAAACTGGAATTGTTTTTAAGTTTTGGACTGTTTTGGAAAATACCCAAAGATGTCCAGATAGCATATCTGGAACTGAAAATTATTCTTATTATGTAAACGCCCTTGAAAACAGCGCAATAACTGTGGAAAATTGGCAGCAGCTTTCAGATGCGGACCGCTCAAAATATGAGCTGGTAAACGCTAAAAAAGGATGTTTTAGTTGTCCTTTAGCTGCTATATGTGCCGGAGACCTAAAAAAACAGACATCTAGATGCAAAAAACTTAGGCCAGCAAAATCTGTTATAAAAGAGTTTAAAAAAGCTGATTTTCAATGGTTTTTGTCGCAAAAGATGTCTATGACTCCCTCAATAGAGGGCTTGATTTTTCCTAAATTTAAGCGAGAAAACTTTGAAAAGACTGCAGGTGAGATTTATGAAATTTTTACATCTCAAAAACCGTCAAAAGAAATTAGTGAGGAAGAGCTAATAGAATTTATGCTTTCAAGGGGATGTAAGGCTTATGCCGGATTGGATCATGGCCATACAGATCCGGCGGCAATTGTTGTTATTTACGAAGACGCCGTTGGCAATATATTCATTATGAATGTGTATGCGCAAACTGGACTTGATCCGGAGCAGCTTCGAGACAAAGTAGTAGAGATGCAAAAAAAGTATAAATTTACACATCTTTATCCAGACACCGCGCAACCTGCAATCAACGATTTGATAAGAAAGTCAAGATGTGTTAAAGTTGTCGATGATTTTGATAAAAAAGGCCAAATAGAAAATGGAATTGCTCTTATTAGACAAAAAATCGCACCAACCACGGGCAGCACCAAGTTTTTTGGCTTAAAGGGAAATTGTGACTTTTTGATAAAAGAAATGGAAAAATATCATAATGAGGTGGATTCAGCCGGCAAAATACTTGACGAGCCAGCCGATGAGTTTAACCACAGCATCGATGCTTTGCGTTATGCAGCAATAAATAGGTGGGACAGGGGAGGAAGAGTGGTAAAAGCAATGTCCGACTCTGAGCTTTCAGAGTCCCGAGCAGAGTATGCTAATTCGGTTTTGCAGAAAAATCAAAATTGGATGCGAGAAAAAATAAATGAAATTGCTGGCGGCAGTGAAACTAATTTTGTTGACAAAAGCAAAAATAAAGGTACTATGTGGAGCATAGATTAGTATGCTTTTATCTAATGAAATTAGCAACTTATGCCGAAAACTTAATATTAAAATAGTTTCAGTTTTTTGGTCCAATTTTGTAAATTTTACAGGATTGAATGATGAGATCACAGCTTAATTTGCAGATTAATGCAATTGCATTTGCAGATAATAATCCCAGCAACAATCCAATGTTGCGCCAATTTGATTTGACCTATAAAATGTTTGGAATATCCGCAAAAAACCCAGAACAGAGGCCATACAGTATTCCTGCTGGCGCCTCTCAGGTAATTTATGATGGCACTAGAACAACAGCGATTGACTCTACTACATCATTTGATGTGTCTAAGCCATATCTAGATAAAAGCGTCTATAGAATTACTTGGAACGGCTCTGGCACCGCACCAAATTTTAGAACAGATCGACTGATTGGGGTAACCACAGCGACGCAGTTTACTATTTCCACCAACGGACCAATCGCAACATTTACACATGCTGCAGGCCCATTTAGCTCTACAAATATACAGGTGGGCGATATTTTGTTGGTTCAAGAAGGAGCTGGCACGTCTGTCGCTAACCAAGGTCGGTTTGTAATTGTTGCAAAAACCACCAGTACCTTTTCGATTCAAAACCCTGATGCTGCCGCCGAAACATTTACAGTGTTGGACCCCAGTAAGTTTCTAATTTATAGCAACGGAGGCTCCAACAATCAAGTTCAGATTGGTGATGGCATCTTAATTAGCTCTGGTTTCTCAGCCGCCACATTTGGGAGTTATACTGTCCTTGAGGTTACTCCAACTTGGGTTGAGTTTGCGGTTGGCGCATATGGCGGCATACCTATTGAGACCAATATCATACCAACCTCAACAGGTCTTGTTTTCTATAAGGCTATTAAACAATTTGTTTTGGTGGCAGCGCAGCAAAAAATTTACTTGCAATTTAATGACGATGTATCTGAT
>JANWVB010000054.1 GCA_025057695.1 Patescibacteria group bacterium | reverse complement strand
GCCAAAGCTAAAATTGATGCTCCAATAAACTCCCCTAATTTTTTCAAGTATTTGCCCGGATTTCTCAAAAAATTTATAATTTCAGGTATAAACGATATAAGCAAACTAATTCCCCCAGAAGCTATTGCCGCCCCCGCTTTTGCAAGAAGGCTTGCGATTCCTTTTGCCAGTGCTGATTTTGCAAATTGTGTTGTGGTACCTCTTGCTAAAGCTTCCGCTCCTTTTTTAACTGCTTCTTGTCCTAATTTTTTGGTGGCGTCTGGTAAGAGACCTTTTATTTTTGCCGCTTTTTCATATAAATTTTTGACTTGTGGGAATTTTTCTAACAGCTCAGAATTTTTATCAACGAAATCTATAATACTTGATGCTCGTACAGATAAAGAAGATTGGGCAAGCTGTTCGTTTGATGGTATTTTATAATCATTACTTTCGCCGTATCTTTCCCAAGCGACTCTTGTGATTTCATAAGTTCCTGTGTATGCATCAACATTTGGATCGTATGGGAGGGGATTTTTGGGATCAACAAGGCCTTCTTTTAATAGTCTTTGATTGACAAAATTTCGCGCTTTAATTGCTTTTGCAATTTCTGGGTATTTATCGGCTAAATAATTGGCGGCGCTAGGGTAGATTTGGGAAAAATGGAATAATTGTTCAGCCTCTACGAACTTTGATATTTCTTTATAAGTACCTTCAGGATCTGAATTTAACCTGTTTTGTAAATCCTCACCTTGTTCACCGGCGGCTATTGAGTCAATTAAATACTTTGTTGTTTCTTGTATCCTTTTTTGTCTGTCTTCAAGAAGTTTGGAGGCGGTAATAACTCCGGCGGGTGTTACTAATCCTGCTAGGACCAAGGGGTGTTCTGTTCCCTGGACATATTCTTTTGGAACGACATAATAATCAACTCTTTCTTGGGTGGCAACCAAAGTTGTTCCACTAGAGAATTGCCATCCTGGATTATGAGTAACGATTGCCGCATCTTTTTGGTTAAAACCACTCCTTGGACGAATATGAAGAACGCGAGATCCTGTAAAATCTATATAATATTCACCCTCTCCTTGCGATGTGCTTGGCTTGGTTGGTCCAGAAGGTTCTTTGCCTTCTTCGGTTTTTCCTGTTCCTTCAGAGTCTTCTGTTTTATCTTCACCTTCAGTGTTTTCTCTAGAAATAACTTTAATTCCTTCTTTTTCTTCCGCGGCTATTATTTTAATTGCGTAAACTGCAAGATCGTATTGATGTTCAAGTTTTCTTTTATACAGGTCTAAAGCTTGTTTGTATTCCTCATCTAATCTTTTTTGTATTTCAGGTCTTCCTTCAGGGTCAATTTCCCGCACTGGCTTTTTAAGCGGCTCAAGAATAGTTTGTCCCCATATTGTTTCCCTTTCTGTAGCATTTATTAGAAGTATGGCGTGGGCTATCACTAGATTTGGATCTGTGAATTTAATATCTTTAATTATCCTTTGGGCAATTAACGCTCGCGAAGTTGGGTAGTATGTTTTTTTGATAGAAATTTCTGGAGCTTTTACTGATATTTTTTCTTCTTGTCCAGAAGATTGACTTGTGGTTGTTCCTTTAAATGTTGTTTCTTTTTTAACTTCTTCTTTTTCTTCTTCTTCAGTTGTTGATACTTTTGTTTTTTCTTCTGATTTTGGCGCTTCTTCTTTCGTGTTTGGCGCTTTTTCTTCCGTTTTTCTTTCTGGCCCGGGCGCTGGTTCTGCTTGTTTGGAAGTCTGGCTTGAGGTTGCCCCACTTGTTTGACCGGAACTTGTTGATTGTGTATAGGTGGTCTTTGTTTTTTGATAAACAGTTTTTGACTGTGTAGAGTTAATATCTTCATAGCGGAGTCTTGCGTCGTAACGTCTTTTTTGTTCCTCGCTTTGTAGTCCTTGTCTGGCTTCAGAGTAGAGGGAAAAGATTTCGTTAAATATTTTCCTTTGATCAGGATCTGTCGCTTTATCTGGATGATATTGCGCCATAATTCTGGCAATTTCTCTAGACTTTGCCTTTATTTGTTCAACACTTGCGTATTTTGGAAGTCCTAATCTTTCGTAGTAATTTTGGCTGATAAGTTTCTTTAGTAGTTCTTCAAGTTCATTCATATAACTAAATATTAAACTTATTTGCAGGTTTAGTTAAGAGGATTTTAGCTGATTTGAAGATTAGATGGCACGAATGACTGAATCGATGTTAATTTTGTTTTCTTGTTTTTCAACTTCTGTTTCTTTTTTGGTTTGGTATTCTAGATTTCTTTGCATAAGTTCTTGGGGCTTTGTGGTTATTAATTTATGTTCTTCTGGAGACGCCACCACAGAAATAGGAGCGTGATTGTTGCCAGCAAAAAATATTCCTTGCCCGATGTTGCTTCCCAAAAGCAATTGTCTTTCTCCTTGTGAGAGATAAAAAACTTGCGTTATTTTATCAATTGCGGCGGGAGATTGTTTGAAAAGAACCCTTAAAGCGGCGTTTGTAACTACAGCTTTTCCGATATCTTGGCTTAAGAAATCCTCAACATCTTGAGTTATTGTTGTGATACCTAAATAATATTTTCTGGCGCGTTTTACTATTGACCATAAAAACTGCGCGCTATCTGCATAACGCATCATATGCCATGCTTCGTCAACAATTAAAATTCGCGGTTTCAAATCCTTTTTTACCCTTGTCCATATAAAATCCAAAATGATAAACATCGCAATAGGGCGTAGTTGGTCTTGCAACTCGCGGACAGAAAAAACAGTAAAAGGGTTTGTTATGTCAAATGTTGTTTGTTGATCAAAAATTCCAACATAACTTCCTTTGACGAATTTTTCTATTCTAGCTGCCAAATCCAAGGCTTCAGGAATTTCCATTCCTATTAAAATTTTGTACAAATCTTCCATTAAAGGAGGCTCTTTTGTTTGTGTTGCCGGGTCTTGAGTAATCCCTTTTGATTTATAAGTCGCAACCAACGCTCTATCCAAAAGCGCTTCTTGGGAAGGAGTAATTTCTCCCATAATTATTTTGAATAGTGAATGCAAAGAAAGTATTTTTAATCCAAGTTGGTTTTCTCCTTCTTCTTTTATGTAGGACAAATCGAAAGGATTTATTTTTGCATCTGAATTAAAAGAGAATGAAAGATATTGTCCTCCGACAGCATCGCAAAGTGTTTTGTACTCGTTTTCTGGATCAATGATTATAATTTCTGTGCCTAGCATTAAACTTCTTAAGGCTTCTAGTTTTACAAAATAGCTTTTTCCTCCTCCTGAGCTTCCAAAAATAACCATATTTGAATTTTCCAATGAAAATCTGTCAAACACTATAAAAGATCCATTTTGAGAATTTATTCCATATAAAATTCCTTTATCGCTTGATAATTCGGCTGAAGTTAAAGGAAACATTGTAGCAAGAGATGTCGTATCCATATTTCTTGTTATGGATAAGCGATCCATTCCAAAAGGCATTGTAGACAGAAAGCCATTTTCCATATCAAGTGTTGCATGTTTAGCAGTTACCATAACTGATCCAAGGGTAGATTCTACTTGTTTACTTATTTGATTTAATTGTTCGAGTCCTGTTGCGCGAACTGTTACATAAAAGGAGAATTCATAAAAATGTTCGATTCCTTTAACTAGTTCTTGTTGGAGTCTTCTTGCGTCTTCTAATTTTGCTTCTGTTGAAGGATTTACAACTTTTCCTCTTTCCAGATCTGTTGCAAGCTCTGCCTCCATTTCCGCTATCTTGCGCATCAGATCGTTTAATATTTCTTTGCCTTTTACTGGGTAGATGAAAAACGATATATCCAAAGAGCTATTGAAATTTACCAATTGTTCAAGCCACCCAGGTGATACAAATCTGGGGTATCCTGATATAAATAGAGATCTTATGTAGACATCACCTATTTTTATATGGTCAAAGTCTATTTCTATTTCATTTGTAGCAATTACATCGACAATAGGGACATTGTCTTCGAATACAGCCTTTACTATGTCTTTATATTCTGGTTTTTCTCCATGGATTATTTTTTCTTTATCTTCTTTTTCTGAATCCTCTCTCTTTATCAGGGTTTCTGTAATAGGATCAATTATTACTTCTGACTTCACATCTAACTTATTGATTCTTTGTTTTGAAAACAAGTTTGCAAGTTTCATAAATTTTGCAAAAAAAATTTTCTAAAAATCGTCATCAGCTGTTTTAACAGGTGGTTCTGGATTATAAACATTGTAAAACAGTTTAATTAATCCTTCATCATTTAACTGTTTTAATTTAATTCCCAATCTTGCGGCCTGTCTTATTAAATGATCTCTTTTGGGGTAAAGGGAGATCTTTGCTTTTCTGACAACATATGCTTTTGGATAAGGTATGAGAGCCGTATCTTTTTTTTGATTAGGAGAGAACATGCTTAAAGCAAATGATTTTCCAAGCCCGAGTTCATAAGGATAAAATGGGATTGTTATATAAAATTTTTTGCTTAGAACATTTTTCTTTTTAATAGCTTCGTTTATAAAATTTTTATAATCATCCATTATATGAGCAAGTTTTTCGTTTTTTATTTTTTTTTGTTGCTCTTCAAGATATGTCATATAACTTGAGATATCTTTTTTTTGAGAGCTTACAGTTATTTGAATAGGAAAAGAAAGGGAGTTGAGAAGTCCGGCATAAGCTGAAATCACAGCTTCTTGTTCGTTTTCAGACAAGAGTCCAAAGTTAAGTGAAGTTGATTCCATAATAATGGCTGCTCCGCCGTTTTTGTAAAACGCAATTCCATCTGTTATATAAATCACAGGCACAAGCTCTTGCGAGGCAACCTTTAATGGCTTATCAGGGGTAGACAGGAATGGAATTTTCATGAGTTTTTAGTTTTCTGGATTTACTGCTATAGGAAGAACAACGTTTCCGGTCAAGTTAATAAAAATTGGGCTGAAATTATAGCCATCCTTTTCGACTATTAGGTGGTATTTTCCGTTTGGAAGCGGAGTTGTAATAGCAAAATGTCCTAATTGATTGCTTTTTAAAGCACGAACAGGAAATCCTTTTTCATCTCTTATTTCTATAATTGCGTTTTCAATAATTTTTCCATCTTTGGTTGATATCTGACCAACCACAATATTAGGCTGAGTTGGAACCAAAGGTAGCGCCGCTTCTTGGGAAAAATTAGCTGATTGTGTGTTTTCAACAGCATTACCCGAGATTGGAGCAATTTTGGAAACTGTTGTGAACCTATCTATCTTTACTACTTGATTTGTGTGAAAATCTAAGTTGTCTTTTGGCTGAGTTGAAATATGTATACTTTGTATTTGAGGTACAGATACTGGTTTCCCACGGATATCATCGGAATTGTTTTGATCCACATGATCCACAGATGAATTTGTATCAGTTAAATGCTGGTTAACTTGATTTAAAAATATTTTCTCTTTGTTTTCCAACGGGACTTGAAAAGGGTTAACATGCTCTTCTTGCTTGTTTGGTTGATTGGTTATCGATGTTTGAGGCAAAACACTTTCATTATCTTGGCTTACTTGTTGCAGGTTTTGAGTTTGCGTTTGCGAAATTACAGATGGAAGGTCGTCTTGAAAATAATAAGGTTTTTGATAATCTTTTTGCCATTCATAGAGGGTAGGGGAATAAATTGATTTAAAAAAAAGTATAATCCATCGAGATAAAGGACGATCTTCAACAGGGAAAAAAGCCAAAGCAAGTCCAAATAAAAAAGAAACAATCATGAATGGCCACTTGATGTATGAGGGAAGATTTGAGGAATACAAAAGAAGCGCAACTAGCACTCCGCCTGCAACTTGAAAAAATTGCTTTATAGTCATATCTCCCACAAGCCTGAATTGGTAGGAGGAGATTTGCTGTGGTATTGCGTGTTCCTGATCCATAATATTAGAATTTTCCCAAAAGCGTTTTACTAAAAGGTAAAATTATACAACACTAAAAGAACCGAATGCATCTATGTGTAATATAATCCTAATGTATTAAAAGAATTTTTTAAAGGACTGTGGTAAGCGGGAATTTTTTGAGGCAAAGTGTTATAATTGTGTGTATTAGATATGGCAGATCAAGAACCAATTCCAAAACCAAACAGTCCAGATAATAGTTCAGATGGCAGTTTACCTCAAAAAACAAATGAAACAGACGGTGGTGTTGTGGGTGAATTAACCTTTAAAGAACTTTCCGGAATGTTTAAATATAATCCTTCCGATCAACAATATGCTGGTGAAATTACCAAAAGACAAGCTGAATTAAATGAGAATACAGATTTGGTTAATGCTGTAAGAGATAAACTAATTATTTTGTTTAGAGGTGAAATAGAGACTTCGAGTTTTCAGGAAATTGAGGGTGAAATACTCCAACAGTTTCCTAAATTTAACAATCCCAGATATCAAGACATGATTGCGCAAACAATTCATGCTGTTTTAAGGGAGTGGGAATTTAGAGGTCAGAAAAATGTTTATACCCCAGAAGATGAGCGAAGTTTGAGTGAAGATGAAAAAAGGGAACTTACAAGTATTTTATTTGAGCAACATGTAAAAACAGGTATTACAGGTTCACACTTGCCTCCTTATTTTCAAATTATGCCCACTGATTCAAGAACAGCCGAACTTGCTTTGGTGCGGATGGCACAAGCACAAAGAAAAGTTAACCTAGATGGATCTGTTTCTTATGAATTGCCTGCAAAAACAAATCAAGATTCAGGAGACGCAGGTGGTAACAAAAGCGCGGAGTCCAGCGAATTTGAAGATAATCTTCCAAACACCATAAAAGAACTTATGGACATTGTTAGAGATCGAAACCAAGAAGCAGAAACAAGAAAGGATGCGGGGGAAAAGATTGCAGAAATAATGAAAAAAGCTGGTCAATCTGGTTTGGGACCAAGATGGCTTGGTGAATTTCACACTCTTTTGAATTCATTTGTGGAAGGATGTGGTGGGGATTGGAAGCTTTTACATAGTAAATTGAAAAATTTAATTGATTTATTTGATGGCAAACAAACAGTTCCTGTTGATTCTGTGTTTGAAGACACGGTAAAACAATACCGTGATTGGTTGGAGAGGTTGCAGAAAGATAAATATAGTAGATACGAAGGAATGGTAGAGGCTATGTTAATTGGGTGTCTAGAATATGCCAGGAATAAATATTTTCTAGAAGCAGAAGCTTCAAGTGAAATGAAATATCATTACGAAAATATTTGCAGGGACATAATGGAATTCTGGATTTTTTTGCCTGGGTTAAAAACAATGATGGAAAACTTTAAGAAAAAAGAAAAAGATCAATCCAGCTCCCCGAGCGAGGCAAAAGCGGCAGAGCAAAGACAAAGAGGAAATTATCCAGCTGGTGACGAAAGAGAAACCCATCCAGGGTCGGAAAAACGTGAATCCATAAATAATGACGATATGGACACTCAGTATAGAAAAGTTTTTGGTTTTTTGCTGAATATACTAGATTCATTTGATGTGTTTCCTAGAAGTGCTAACGAATTAAATAATTTAACAACAAATGAAACATACGTTCGAATGCAGGCTTATTTAGCATTGGAAGGCACATGCGAATCTGTTAAGATTTTGGCAGATTCTGCTTTAAGGATTCAAGACTCTAGTATCTTGCTTGCAGCCGCAAAAATGCAATTTGGTGCATCTCCAGGAATTGATCCATTACAGTCTGTTGTTGCAGCATATAACAATGAAATGTATATCGAGAAATATCTTTTTAGGCCAGATGATGCTGTCAATTTTTATAATGAGCAGAGATTGATGGTACCTCGTGCCTTGGAATTACTTAAACAGGCTCATACACAAGGTTTTGGGGGATTTGGTCGAATAAACGTAAAAAATAAAGGTGAAACAGATCGTGGGTTTGAAGAAAGAAGAAAGTTAATAAGAGGAAAAATTCTACAAGAGCTTTTAGGGCAACAAGCAGATGACAACGAGATGAAAG
>JANWVB010000053.1 GCA_025057695.1 Patescibacteria group bacterium | reverse complement strand
TGGCAATGATATTGTTTCAGGTTTATCAATTAAGAATTTTATTTTGTTTTGATATTCGTTTATTGTATATTTGGAGATGTATAATATTTTAGCTTTGGTTTCTTCCCCTTCGTTATATTCCGCGGTTGTTGGTATGCTTAAGTTTATTTTCTTTGCTATTTCGGCAGGTATATTGGCAGATGCTTTTAATTTATTGTTGTCACTGCATATAACGGTTCCAAGTTTGGTGTTTGGGTTAACTATGTCAAATTTATTTACATTTATCTGATTTAATATTCCATTGCAAGGTGAGCTTGGAACGAAATTATTGAGATTTATTTGCGCCAATAAAAGGTTTAGTTCGTTGATTTTTTTGGTGTTTTCTAAAGTGTTTTTTTGTACATCAAGCTGTTTGATTGTTAATTCTTTTGTTATGTTGGAGATTTGAGCCGGAGAGTTTTTGTCTGAAGTAGAGAATTCGCTTTGATCAATTGAACTTTTTAAGGCACTTATTGAGGATAACAAACTTATCTCTGATTGTTTAATCTGCGCTATTTGAGCATCGTTTTGTCCGTTTGTATTGTAATTTATTAATGTATCTTTTGATTTTTGGATATCTGTTAGAAGAGATTCGCTAAGTGATAAAATCTCTTTTGATCTTCCTAATGTATCTTTGGATATCTCTCTAAGCGTATCTGATTGGTTATCAGTTTTTTCTGCCAGCTCTTTTTGTAATTCTATAATTTTGATTTGATTTTCATAGTTTTTTTCAAATAAATCTTTGGAGTTTTTGGCAATAGATAATTGTATTTCCGCAGAATTTGCACCGGAGTAATTGTTGGAGATTTTAAACAAGGGATCATTTGCTTTTACTTGGTCACCTTCTTTTTTGTAGAAATTACTGATTACTCCAGATACCTGAGGGTAGATATCTATTTCTTGTGTTTCATCGTTTGTGGCATTTATGGTGTAGAAAAAGTTTTCATTGACATTAAAAATCTCAACTTGTTTTTTGCTTAGACTTGAAGAATTTTTGATTGGACTTTCTTCAGGAATAAAGTTTTTGGATGTAAATAAAAGCGAAACAAGCAAAATCAATGCCAACAAAAAACTTGCCAAAGGTTTTTGTTTGATTGTCAGCAAAAGATATATTTTTATTTTTTTGAACATAAAAGCCTACTTGCGAGGGCGCCGAGGATTTTCCTTTAGTAATTTTTTTTAGGTAGAAGATAAAAAATATTTAATGCTTAATATTTTCTTCTTTTTTCCAATTCAATTGCATGTTTGATTCTTTTTTTCCGTTCTTTTCTTTTTTCTGCTGCAGATTTAAATCTTTGGCGTTCTTTTAATTCCTCCAAAAGACCAGAATCAAGAATCTTCTTTTTGAACCTTGCAATCAATTTGTCTTCTGATTCGCCTTTTTGTTTAATTACTAACACCATTAATTTTCGCCTCCTTTTTTTTGAATTTTAATTTAATTAATTTCTCAACTGATATTTTACCAACATATGTTAATATTGACAATTATTCTATTCTGAAACTTTTGGCAATGTGTATTTCACTTCAAGGTATATAGTTTGTTTTGGTATTTGCAAGTTTGAGGAGATAGAGTTTGCAAATTTTTTTTCAATTTCATAATGAATCCTAATCTGACTTTTCGCTCGAGAATTATCCACATCATTTGCTAAAACTTTTGTAATGTCCGCTTCGGCTTTGTTTTTTTCAATTTTAACTTGAGAGATATTGGAAACCAGCGAGCTTAATGCATAATCCGAAGGATCAAGACTATCTCCATATGTGAGATGATCTATGTATAGCTTGCCATATTGCGAAGGAAAATTTTCATAGTTTAAATCAAATCTAATTACAGCAGAATTTACCCTTGCCCTTGCTGGTATTTTTGTGATGTCAAAAGTTAGGAAACCTCTTGAGAAACCTGATTCTGTTTCTCCGACAATGATGTTTTTCTTGATATTTGCGCTTGAACTTGAACTTTCTACGTTTCCAGAGAGAGAGTTTTCAATGTTTAATATTATAGATCTTTCCCTTGTTAAGTTAGAGATTGGACTTTTCGTAACTGGTGTAGAAGTTATATGTTGTGTTGGCGAGGGAGTTGGTGTTAAAGCGTCTGATATTGATGGCAAATTTTGTTCTGCTGAATCTTTTTGATTTGTGTTTTGAAAAATTATCCTTCCATACATGAATCCTGAAAAACCAACAATTAGGTTTGTTAGGAATATCATTGCGACAATAAGAAAAATCAATTTAATTTTGCTTTTATTCTTTGTTTTTGTGGGTGGCGGCGGAATGTAATCTTGTTGGGGATACATATGCCTATTCTAACCTTAATTTACCTTTAAATAAATTGCTTTCACTTTCTAGTTTTAGTTGTAGCGCTCTTTTAGTTGAAGCAATATCTCATAGTTCTGGTGATTTATTTGGTAGTTTGGAACTTTCTTCAGTACCCGAAAGCAGTTTTCATGAAAGGAAAGGCAGTCTTGTATGTATCTTTCGCTTTTATTCATGTTTCTTTCAAGTGCGTGGCCTCCAGCCTCGACAGGCCCGCCAATTGTTTTTCTTTCTTCTCCTTCGTGAATGCCGCCTTCAACATAACCTCCCATTTTGCGACCAAACATTATATTAAGTTTGGTTTGTTTTTCTTTATCTACCCCTACCTCTTCATGTACCAAAGCTATTGCTATTCCCATTCTTTTTTGTTCATTCATCCATGCATTTTTGTTTTCAGGCAAATAATAATTTGATGAGTTTCTATCCCAAGCCTCTAGAGATAATTGCTCAAGTTGTGGCCAAAATATACTCGCGTATTTTAGGATTTCCCAAATTGGCAGGTCACTTGAATATGAAATTGTGCCTGAGGAATATATGGTGTAATTGTTTAAACCAAAGCCGCATTTTTTTAGTATTTGAAGCAAGTCACGATTTGTTATTTGCGAGAATGTTATAGCTGTCTCTACTCCTCTTTTGTTTTCATGTAAAAGCCCTTGCAAATTTTCTGGCGCATGTTGAATAGGCAAACGACGTGCATTATTCAATGTTTCATTATCCCAGCATACGAACTGTAGGTGCCATGGATTAATAGATTTCCAGATTCCATAAGCGGCTCCTATAGAAATTCGATTTGTTCTAAGATTATTAATTGCAAAATGTGCGGCGTCTGATATTGCGTTGAAAATTTTTACAACGGTGTCAGGGCATAGTTTACTAAGTTCTTGGGCAGTTTCAGGGAAGATATCAAAAGTATTTCTTTGTGTAAACATGATATGAAGAAACCCAGAGTGCGCTCTTACTGCGGGAGTTGCTATTGCATTTCCATCTATAAATCCACAACATTCTTGGGTGAATCTATCAATTATCTCTTGGTCAGATGAGTTAGTTAAACCATTTGCAAAAAAATTTGTAGCTTGATCTATGCTAATTGTGCCTTGCATTACTTTTTCTAATTGAGGCAAAGATGCAATAGCTGGCACTTCGTGAACTGGAATTTCACAAATTTCGTGTATTCGGACTTTCTCAGATGACATCATCTGTGATTATAATCTATAAACTTTTTTTGTTAAATATTTTGATTTTAATTGTTTAGTATAAACCTATTCCGAGGATGTCTGTGGAGAAGTGTGTATTGAACGAAGGATTGGGACAGGGATCGCTACTTGCATAACCAAAGTTTATTTTTTGTTCTTCTGAAAAATTGACACATAAACTAAATCCTTTTCTATCTAAGTATTTTTGGTAATAGTATGCAGTTTTGTCCAAAGGATTAAAGTTTAAATTATCAAAGTAACTTTTTCTGGTGTTGCAGGTCTTAACTGATTGTATTAGTTCGTTTAAAGAATCAGGAAAATCTTTACAATCAGATTCATACTTTAAAATTGCTTGCAAGATTCTAACAAAATCTATTAGTTGTTGATTTTCAGAAATCACTTTTCTGCTTTCATCATCTAGAAAGTAATTGTTTATGATTTGATTAAATAAACTATCCCTTTTGCCTTCAATAAGAATGTTTGTCAAAACTGAGGCTATTTGATTTATATATTCTTTGTAGGTTTGGAACTTGCTTGGAATTTTAATCGGTGCTTTTTGGTCCTTTGTAAATTTTATATCGATCACAAAGCTAAAGTCTTTTATGTTAAGAAAGTTTATACTTGACATATCTTTGTCTAGTACTGGTTTATATTTTCCTGATAGCAGGGCTTTTCTAGGTGAGTAGTCGTTTGCATCTAACCAAAAGTCTACTTTAAGTTTTTCAAATACATCCGAGAATTTTATATTCTTGTCTTTGAAATAAATATATGCTCCAGTTTCTTCCAGATACCATTTGTTTGTGTTTTTTATTAGATCATCAAAGTTAATTAAGTCTTGTTCTATCGTTATTTTAATTGTTTTTTCACCATCGATGTTATCGTTTTCAATTTTGATGTTTTCTAAGCTTATTGAATTCATGATTATGAGTGCTAATTCATTTAGCTTTTCACTGTCAGTAGATTTTTTCTGAAGCAAATTTTTTTTATCCGAAATGTAAACCCATTCATTAAGTATTGGTTTTATGTCTTCTTTTCTAATCCCCAAAATGTTTAAAATTTCTTCCGGAACGGAATTTAATCTGAAAAATATATTGTCAGATAACTTGTTCAAATCAAAGTTTATTCCGCCTATTAGATCCGTGTTTGTGATTACATCGAAGTTCCCGCTTTGAGTGTGGATTATATGTCCGCTGGATTTTATAGGGATGTTGATAAACATGAGAGAGTAGAGGTTATTTTCAGAAAATGTTGGAATTATGACGCCTTGCATTTCATACCCAAGACTTTTATTGTTTGTTTCTATCTGTTTGACTATCGCGGATTCTATGATTTCACTTTTGTCTCTAATCAAATATTCGCTTTCTTGAGTGTAATTGCTATTTTGGTTTGTAAATTGTTCGAATGTGTGTTGATTATTATCTACATCTTTGAGATCTTTTCTGTTTTTTATCCAGTCTAAAATGTTAACTCCGGCACTTATGGTTATCATTAGTATGCATATTAAAGCCATTAAAGAGAGTATTGTGATTATTTTTTCTTTGGGAGGGATAATTTCTTTTAACGACTTAATTAAAACATTGCTATCGTCTTTATATTTAGCGTTAATGTCTAAACTAGATTGGTTTTTTATATTGCTATCACCCGAATCTGAAGGGTCTTTTAAGGTTGTGTTGTCTGTTTCAAACATTTTATTTTGGTGTGTATAAATTTATTACATTTGTAATAATGATAATAATACAAATATTAAATTTTGAAAAGTTACGAACTGATTTTTCCTGGAATTGTGTGGGATACATGTGGCGTTTAATTATTTTAATTCTAATATGAAAGAAGATATCGGGCTTAAAAATATTACAAAAGAAAATGTGATGATTGTATTTACAACGTCGCCTGCGGGGCTTGGACATATAAGGGTGATGGAAGCTTTGCGTGGAGAATTGCCTTCAAGTGTGCGAAGCGAGGTTTTGGGTGTTAATGATCCTAAAGTTCAAATGATGCACAGAATAACGTCGCAGAAAGTATTCTTGCGAGAAATAATGGAGTTTTTGCAAACTAATTACTATACCGAGTCAATCATTACTAAACTCTATGTTTATTATCTTAGAAAGTATTCTCAGGAAGTTTATTTACGTTTACTTAAACTGATTAGAAGAAGAAAGCCAAACCCAAAAGTTGTTGTTATTGTGGCTACACATGTCAGTTTGGCACATCAAATTGCTCAAATTAAGCAAAGACTTTCTTTAAGAGCCAAAACAAAAATTGTTTTATCCGTAGTAGTTACAGATGATACGCCTTTAATTATTTGGGCAGTGAAAGGTGCGGATTTGATTTTTGTGCCGAGTCAAAAAACTTGTGAATATTTTTCAGGCTATATTAAAAAATTTGATTCCAATAAGCGTCCGGAGTTGATTGTAAATGCATATCCTTTTTCAAGCAAGTTTTGTACAAGACTCAGTGAAAATGGTTTGAGATTAAGAATTGAACAATTATCAAATAAGTCAAAGCCTTTAAGTATTATGATTCCTGTTTCCGGAGCCGCTGTAAACCTTGATTATTACAAGGATATAATCTCTTATGTTACAAAAAAACAAAGAGGAATTGTAACAGTTGTTTCCCGTGAGTCAGGATATACGAAAGATTTTTTATCTTTCTGCGAAGCAAATTATGGAGTTAATTTGATAGCCGACCATTTGGATCGCGATGTTGTGTTAAGTTATGAAAATGCGATGTGTTCAAAAGTTTTTAGTCTTGAAATCACTAAACCTTCCGAACAATCTTTTAAAGTCTTGCTGGGTCCTAATCAGGTTGGTGGAGTCATAATGTTATTTTCAGAGCCTGTTGGCAGGCAGGAATACGACAACCTTTCCTTTATGAGAAGGCATGGTTTGATGCCTAGTCAAGAAGAACAATCTGTTTTAGACAGTTTGCTGGAAAGTAAAGAATATGGAAAAGTCCTAAATTTGTTTGGTGAAAAAGCGAAATCTTGGAGAGGAATAATGTTGCCGAGAAAGGGGGGACTTGCGGCAAGGTTCATATTAAGATACAAACATTCAGGATTGTTTAAACAAATGTCTTTGTATAAAAAAAATAGTAACTTGGCAGAACTTTCTGATGATGGTGTAAACAATTTTTGGAAAATTATAGAAGGCAAGTTAAAGAATTTGGTTTAGTTGTTTTTAATTTTTATTTGTGATGGATTAGAGACGTATATAACAGGATCTCCTTGATACCATTGTATTTTCCCGTTTGCCGTCACTTTATCTCCTTCTTTGTATAAACTTTCTTTATTTCTTCCAATTTCCGAGCCAAAATTACTTCCAAAATTATCCCAATTTTCTTTTTTGATAATAATTTTAAAATATCCCGCGTGAGGATCGTTAAATCCTAAAAGCAAATCTTTGCCATTATTAAAAACATATTTTATTTGCCCTTCAACAGAAGCTTCTTTACCTTCCTGTTCAGCGGCTTTAAGATAGGAAATTGTTGATTCATTATTGTTTGTTTTTGTTGTTAATGTTTCTTTGTACAGAGATTGATACAAGAAAAAAAACAAAAGGGAAATTAGAGCTAATGAAAGAAAAATTGTTAAAGTCGTGAAAATCTTGACTTTTTGCATAAATTATTTTTATGGATTGCCACTTTCTAATGCAACAATTGCGCCATCAACGCTTTTGTAAAGAATTAACCCATTGCTTACTGTCCACACTGAATGTTCACTCCAATACCTGTCATAAACTGCTTCCTGACCGCGGTAAATACAAAAGCCTTTGGAATATAGTCTGCCACCACCTGTGCGTGTGATTGTAGTTGATATATAGTGGGTGTCTACAGGGCAATTGTCAGCTGAGCTAACTATTGAATCCGCGTTTGATGTTGAAATGTTGCTAGACAGGGGATTTGTGATCCTGAGGGAATGCCCGGTTTCCCAGTGTGCTCCGAACAGGTAATCTCCTGCCATTGAGACGAATGGTTGCTCATCAGTAAGCAGGAAAGATTCTGCTCCATTTGTTGCTCCTGTAGGATCGTAAAGTAGTTCTCTTATTTGTCCTGCAGACATACCAGGAATTGTGTTGCTGTCTAGTGGTATCTGTCCAAAGTGTGAGTCCCACCTTGGATCTACGACTTGTCTTCCTCTAAAAACAGTGTACATTACCTCTTTCCCATTGGGATACCTTCTTATCACAGGCATTGGTCCTATTGGCATGTAACCTCCATCTCCATAACCACCTGACCCAATCCTGAGGTTACTTAAAACTCTTTGCCCATTCTCTAAATTAATTCCAAATAAGGCATCGCTTGTATCAGGATACCATAGTTCTTGCCAGCACTTTCTTAATTTTATAAACGCGTAACCGTTTGTATCTGCTATCACAGGCCATCCGTTTTTAACCTCTGCCAAGTTGCAATTGGCATCTCTTGGATCTCCTCCTTGGAATCTACTTGATATAACTGTGCTTACCCAACTTGCTGTTCCATTTGAATTTCTAATTCCATGAACTCTTAGATCACTTGTTACTGCCACCACAAGATTTCTTGTGGCAGAGTAAGCTGGTGGAGTATCTACGCTAGCGCCTGCATTATATGCCCAGATTTGACTCATTGTTTGCTTATTTATTGCGTAAACAAAATTTCCCATTGAGTAGTAAACAACAT
>JANWVB010000052.1 GCA_025057695.1 Patescibacteria group bacterium | reverse complement strand
AAAAGAAATACGCGATGAAAGTTTTGGCAAGCAAATTGTTCTTTCTAGGGCTGATCCGGAATTTGTCAAGAAACTGTTCCAGCGCGAAGTTCCGGAAATTGCCGCAGGTGGTGTTGTGATTAGTAATATAGCACGGGAACCCGGAGTGAGAACGAAGATATGCGTAATGTCGACACAATCAGGAGTTGATCCTGTTGGAAGTTGTGTGGGACAAAAAGGTGTTAGGGTTCAGGCAGTCACCAATGAGCTTAACGGAGAAAGGATAGATATAATTCAATATACGGACAATGTTGCCGAATTGATTAAATCGGCTATTGCTCCTGCGACAAATGTAATGGTTAGCTTGGACGAAGTAGAGAAGATAGCATATATTAAAGTTCCTGAAAATCAGCTGTCTTTGGCAATTGGTAAAGACGGACAAAATGCCAGATTGGTGGCAAAGCTTTCAGGGTGGAAGATTAAAATTGCAAGTTATGATTCTGGTGAGCAAGATGGCAGTGCAAAAAGCGATGCAGATCAAGATGTTAAAATGACTGATGTTTATGACACAGAAGATGCAGAATTGTCTAGTATGACAAATGATCTTCAGTTGAATCAAAAAAAGGATCCGAAGTAAGGCAATTCTAAATAATAGTTGTGTTGGAATTGAAGGTAGCAAAGGAGATGTTAATGCAAATTAATTTAACATGAAAGAATATGTGCTAAAAATTTTTTTAGAATATGAATGTGACAACTACAAAAGTTCAACCAATTCGACCTCCTGTGGTTGTTGTATTAGGACATGTTGATCATGGCAAAACCTCGCTTTTGGATTATTTAAGAAAGACATCTGTTGTTGCTCGTGAAAAGGGAGGTATTACTCAAAGTATTGGTGCTTCGGTTGTGTCACTAAAAGATGGTAGCAAAATCACATTCATAGACACTCCTGGTCATGCAGCATTTGCCAACATGCGTAGTCGCGGAGCCAAAGTTGCAGATGTTGCGGTTTTGGTAGTTGCAGGAGACGATGGTGTAAAAACGCAGACAAAAGAGGCATTGGAAATTATTCGTTCAGAAGGATTGCCTTTTGTGGTTGCTGTAACAAAAATTGATCTTGCCACAAGTTCTATACCATTTGTTCAATCTCAATTAGAGGCTGAAGGTGTGTTTTTTGAAGGAAGAGGTGGAGAAGTGCCGTGTGTAGGTGTATCAAGTGTTACGGGTGCAGGTATAAATGAGCTTCTAGAAATTATTAATTTGGTTGCACAGATCAAAGGATTGTCAGGAGATGATTCTGGACAACTGGAGGCTGTTGTAATAGAAACATTCAAAGACAAAGCTGGCCCAAAAGCGTCTGTGATTGTAAGAAATGGCGCTCTTTATGTTGGTCAAGAAATTTTTTCGGATACAGTTAGCGGTAGAGTTAGGGCAATTTTTAACGATTTAAATGAACAAGTGCAAAAAGTGTCCGCTGGATATCCGGCCTGCATACTTGGTTTATCAGGACTGCCTCCGGTTGGATCAAAAATATTGCAAAGGGATGCGGATTCGAGCTTGCCTGCAATTGAGACTAAAAAAAACAATTCTGTTTTATCCGATATTACTGGTAAATTGGTTATTCTTGTCAAGGCGCATAATGAAGGCACAAGAGAATCAATATTGGCAAGTTTGCCTAAAGATGTGATAGTTGTTGATTCTGGAGTTGGAGATGTTACTGAATCAGATGTTTTCACTGCAAAGTCTTCTAATGCAAGGATTTTTGTTTTTGAAGTAAAAGTGCCAACATCCGTTTCGCTTTTGGCTAAAACGGAGGGTGTAGGGATTGAATATTTCGATATTATCTACAAACTTATTGAACGGATTGAAGAGCTAATTAATAAAGGCAATGTTGAAGAGCTGGGTCGAGCAAAAATTTTGGCGATTTTTCCTTTTGACAACAAAAAAGTTTGTGGTGTGAAAGTTATGAGTGGAAAATTGACAAAATCGGACAAGGTGGTGTTGATGTCGCAAGACACACCAAAAGGGGAACTTAAAATTGTGTCAATGAAACGCGGCAAAGATGATATAAATGAAGCAAAGCAAGGAGAAGAATGTGGGGTTTTATGCATGCCTCAACTTGATTTTGCCATTGGTGACGTGTTAGTATCTATACGCAAGTAAGAAAGCCTCTCCTTTTAATTAATGGAAAATTCTTTCGCAAAACTAATTTCACAAGCAAAGTCTATTTTGATTTTACTGCCTCTAAGACCTAATTATGATCAAGTAGCCGCTGGTTTGGCTTTGTACCTATCTTTGTCTGAAGGCAAAAATGTAAACATATCATGTCCTACACCTATGCTAGTTGATGTAAACATGCTTGTTGGGGTGAATAAGATCACCCAAGAAGTGGGAAATAAAAATTTAATAATCAAGTTTAAAAACTACAAACCCACAGATGTTGAAAGAGTAATCTACGATGTAGAAGATTCACAGTTCAGATTGGTTGTTACTCCAATACCTCAAGTTGCTCCCCCATCGAAAGATCAAGTTGATTTAACTTATGCGGGCATATCGGCAGATTGTGTGATTTTAATTGGTGGTGATTCTGATTCCAACTTCCCTGATGTAGCGAGCCAAGATTTTGCTGGAACAAACTTGATACATATTGGGATAAAAGATATTTCCCTTACAGGTGGCAGGCAGGTTATTTCTCTTGCTCAACCAAAGTCTTCAGTTTCAGAAGTGGTTGCATTAATTATAAAAGAATCTGATCTAAAAATAGATGCAGATATTGCCACCAATCTTTTGGCAGGAATAGAAAACGCGACGAATTCATTTTCAGGCGAATCATTAAGTGGCGAAACCTTTGTTCTTGTAGGAGAATTGATGCAAAGAGGCGGGAAGCGATTGCCTAAGAATCCTCAAATTTCGCAACCCTTATCAAGAACAAATTCCGGATTTCCTTCAAGATTTTCGCAAATGCCATTCCCAAAAACAAATCCATTTGCTCAATTCCCTTTTACCAGTTCTTCAATGGAATTTCCTCAAGCTGAATCAATGCAAACAAAGGAAGATGAGTTGCAGGATGACTTGGAACCTGCGCCAACTGATTGGTTTAAGCCAAAAATATACAAAGGCACATCCACTAATTAGAATTAGCTTTGTTAATTTATCGCTTTTTGCTGATTTAACTTCCTCGCTTTCAATTGGAGGCTGTTGCGCAAGCTTTCCAAAGTCCACGCGAACCTTCTTTGGCTTTTTCTTGAGCGTCTTTCAACAATGTTTGATATTTGACATCAGGAGGGTATGTGATTGCGTATGCATAACCTTCAAGTACTAAATATTCATTCACAAACAAATCATTCACATAAACATATCTTAGCAATCTGCCGTATTTGTCTTTTTCGGAAACATCTTTTTCTAAAAATATTTCTTTGCCTTCCACCAGTTCTTTGTTTTTCTTAAACGCTTCTTGACCAAAACACTCAACACCTTTCCTTGCATCTTTTGTTTCCGGAGTGTTAATGCCTATGTATCGCACTATTTGTCCGTTTCCCAGCTCGATTGTATCTCCGTCTATAACTTTTTTTACTTTTGCTTTTTCTTTGTTTTCTTTTGAATTTTGATGGGCATTAGTTATTGGTGTGTTTGTTTGATTGTTTGGGTTTTCATTTGCTTGCGTTTCGTTTTGTTTTTCTATCTCTGAGGTTGGATTTTGCGGATTTTGGTTTTCTTTATTGGTTTCTTGGAATGGTGTCAACAAGGTTTCAATTATGATTGCCAAAATTAGCAGTATCAAAACCGGCAAGGTAATTTTTTTTGATTTTAGTATCTGAAAAATTATTTTTTGCATGCTTTTTTTAGATCTAAATTTTAAACATAATATACGCTTTGGTTTTTCAATAAAAGGTTGGTTGTGCATTAGGGTATATACTCCTATCTACTATTGAGAATTGAAAACAAACTTAATATTTGATCTTATTTGATCTTAATTATGAAGTACAATTTTGTGATTACATGTGTGTTGACAACAATGTCAATTGCTTTTAGACTAAGAAAACAAGCTGTTACAAGTGCAAAAATTTCAAAGTAATGTTGCAAAAATCTAGGATTTTTTTTGTTGTGTCTGTAGTTGCTAATTTGATCTTATTGGTAATTTGCTTTGTTTTAGTTTATTGGTTTGTTCAGCACAGACACCACGAAAGTTTGATTATGGATAACGATCAGGCAGTAGAGGTTGTGCAAGCCTTTGATTCAAGCGAAGAGGTTGGAGATCAAGTTGAAATTGGACCGTGGGGTCCTCCGGTTGAAGAAATGAAAAAACACAGAAAGTGGTAATTTTATGAGATCTTTTACGTTGTTATTTTTTCTTTGTATATTTTGTTTGGTTTTTTTGTTTGCTTCTTCAACGTTTGCTCAAGTTTCAATTCCTACATACTTTCTAAAGAGTGGTAAAAATAATGTTATATGTGGACAAGGTCCAATGCGTCTTAGGTGGCTTGATTCTGCGCGTAAAACTTTGCAAATAACTTGTCCGGAAGATATTGCACTTTCTCCTACTTTGACTTCTACAAACACGCCCGTGCCTACTAGTTCTCACGCTGGGCATGGAGGTGTGACGACAGGGACACCCACGCGATCGCAAATTTCTCCTACGCAAACACCGCGTCCCACATCAACACCCACAATGGTACCTGAAAACGGTAGCCACAATGGAAATGGTTTTGGACGTGGCACCGGTAATTATGGCCAAGAAGTGGGAATAAATCTAGATAGGCTAAATCAGCTCAAAGCAGAAGCGGCTGCTGGCAGGTATGCGCGCCTTTGTACAAATGCAGAGCATGATAGGACCAAGTGGCATTCTTTAGTGAATCCTGAAGCAAATTGTCATTATGATCATCACCATGGCGATGATCCTTGGTATGTTGCAGATATTTTTGGTCCTCCCGGTGCTTGGTTTGGGCATTCAGGCTGGTCCATATCTTTCCCTTGGCAAACATTTAGAGCTACAAGCGCTTATGAATCAAGTGACGCACATGTAGCCAGAAAAGAAATGGAAAATGATTTAAAGCACGAAGGTTATATTTGGATAGTGAGGCGAAATCTGCCTTGTCAAGGTGGTAGAAATTGTGTTACAGATTACAGATTGCAAGTTCATGCAATGATGGGCGCAGGTGATTTTCCTGTTAGGTATCATTCTTTTTCGGTAGAGATGAGAGTTTGTGTTGACAAATCAAGACCTGAGACTTGTGGCATAGCAAGAAAAGGTGGTTGGGCAGATCATGGTAGACTATTTACTACTCCTGTAAATAATAATGGAGGTGCTATTGGCAATTGTGGTAATTCTCCAACTGATATTCATATACCTGTTCCTGCGGATAATTTATTCTTTAGGCTAGAGACAGAAGAGGAAAAGCCATGGGATGAGATCAGGTGCCATCCTCAGTTAAACCTATCGGGAGTTAGGAGAAGAGAGGATGCCATTAATCCACTTTCTCCACTTCTTGATCCTCGACTTGAACTTGCGCATTGGTGGGCTAAATCAGGTGGACCAACAGAATTGAGATTTCAGGTTTTGTCTTACGATCCTGTAAGCAACATAAATCCTCGTAACCCTGGACAATGGTTACTGTTTTGTGATCCAAACGCTCCTGCGTGTGATTTTAGCGCTTCGAAGTTTTCTGCTGTTTTGGGTTACATTGAGCTATTTCGTTCTCGTTGGAGCTCTGGTACTGGAGGCATAGACTTGAATTTAGACCCTGATGGTAATGGTATTTTGGATATAAACTACTATGCTGACAGGTGGGGATTGCCTGTGGCAGGATGCACAGAAGCACGCCTTGATTGTATACCGGTCCAATTAAGTGGTATCCGGTTGAACGGTATATTTTCAGCGGGTCAAGGGGGTTATGCCCAGACTGATCAACCAATAGATGGTGGAAGACCTGCCAATCATGACATATCTCCTGCTGGCAAACAGTGGGTTACTTGGTTTTATAGACATGCAGGCTTGATGCATTATTAGTTTGTTTCTGTTGTTAGTTTTTAACTTCTTTCTAGATTCATCATTTAGGTTTTGTATATTAGGGGTTGTTTTTGTTCTGGATTTTTATTAGTACCAAATAAAATATAGGTTTTATTTTCTTAACTGACACTTTATTTCTACTTGCAAAATCTAAAAAATATTACGTGCTTTGATTAGGCAACCAAACGGTTTAAAATACATGTTAATGTTTCTGGATAGGTAAAGTTGTTTTAGAAAACACGCGATTTTTTCTTTTCATGACAAACAAGGTAAAAAGCAAAGAAGACAAATTTTACCAAGCACTGCAGGATGTTTTTATTGGGGCAAAGATAGAGGGTAAAGGTGGCTTTGTCAACCTGATGAAGATAAAGTCAAACTACTACCGCAAAATTGAACAACTGTTGAAACTTGACATTGAAAAAGCGCTGGAAGCCTACCCTTCTTTTAGAGACGAGCTTTTTGACAAGCTTTACTCATTCTTCAGTCGCTACTTTAGCGAAAGCGGTTCTATATATTTCAATCAGACACCATTTCACAACAATGTTTACGAAAAAGTTTATACAGAAGATAAAGATGTAATCCTCTTCTGGAAGACACAGATGCTTTATTATGTCAAAACTGACAGAGTTTTCAGGAACTTGGAAGTTGAGATTGATGGATTTAAGTTTTACTTTGATGTGTCAAATCTTGAACACAAGAAGGCAAACGAAAAAAGAACGCTTATTTTTGGATTAAAAAAAGTCAGAGAGGATAAGACAATTGAAATTGCTGTTTCTTATTCTGAGAAGGGCACGAAAACAAGGACTGAAGAAATACTAAAAACTCTCAAAAAAGAAGGCATTCAAATGAACGAAGAGCAATTGGAGCGCGCCTTTAGAGTTTTTGAAAAACAAAGCGAGGTTGACTTTTTTATCAACAAAAATGCAAAAAGCTTTTTGCAGGAGCAATTTAAACTTTGGAGTTATCAGTATTTTTGGGAAGGAGCAAAGGAGTGGACAGCGGACAGGGTGAACCAGTTACAGATTTTGAAAGATATTGCGTTTAAGATAATTGATTTTATCAGTCAATTCGAAGACGAACTTGTAAAAATCTGGAACAAGCCCAAGTTTGTCAAAAATTCAAATTATGTGGTTACGCTGGACAGGTTAAAAGACATACTGCTTATAAAAAGAATTCTTGAGGACAAAAATATTGCTGAACAAATAAAGGAGTGGAAAGAACTAGGTATAGTGGAAGAAGATTTTCAAACTCAAGATGTTTTTGAAAATAGCCTTGAAGGTGAACGTTTAGCCAAGAAGTATGAACACTTGCCAATTGACACAAAATATTTCAAAGACTTGGAACTTGAAATTTTGGGACAGTCTGAAAACCTCGATCAGTCGCTTGATGGATGGCTTATCAAGAGCGAAAACTATCAGGCGCTAAACACAATCCTTCCGAAATTCAAAGAGAAAGTACAGACCATCTACATTGATCCACCGTTTAATTTGGATTCTTCGGACCAGTTTATGTATCGCACAAACTACAAAGACGCTAACTGGGCAACATTGCTTGAAAACCGACTACGTATTGCGCGAGAGTGGCTGAATGAAAGAGGGAGTATTTTTGTAAGGTGTGATTATAACGGGAATTGGGTTGTGAGGTGTTTGATGGATGAGGTGTTTGGGAAGGAGAATTTTAGGAATGAGATAATTGTAAATAGGGGGGCCTCGAAAGCTGGCCTATTCACACAATTTGAAGGAATAAATAGTTTAGCAATATCTTATGATAATTTTTATTGGTATAGCAAAAACGAAGGATTAAGATTTAAACCATTTGTTAAAGAAGCAAGTAAAGAACAGAAAACAAAAGGTAAATGGATAGGTTTTGATAAAGGGGAAGCATATGATAGACCCACGATGAGGTATGAGATACTGGGTGTTTCTATAGATAAAGGACAATGGAAATGGAGTAAAGAAAGAGCACAAAAAGCTGTTGAAAATTATAAAGTTTACTTAGAATCCTATGCAGATAAAATGACTTTAGAGGAATACTGGGAAAAAAATGATAAGAAACTTGAATTTATTAGAAAAAATGAAAATGGGAAAATACAATATTGGGTTGAACCAAGAGATTTTGTATATATTGATAATAATTGGCTTGATGTAACAGGTTATTCTGCTACAACTGGATTTCAAACATAAAATTCTGAATATCCTTTAAAAAGAATTGTAGAGACATTATCAAACGAAAAAGCGATTATCCTCGATTTTTTCCTCGGATCTGGCACTACCACAGCCGTAGCACACAAACTTGGCAGGAAATGGATTGGTGTTGAGATGGGGGAACACTTCTATACAGTAGTATTGCCACGAATGAAAAGAGTTTTGGCTTACGACAAATCAGGCATTTCAAAAGAAGTCAAAGAATATCAAGGCGGCGGATTCTTCAAATACTACGAGCTTGAGCAATACGAAGAGGCGCTTATGAATTGCAAATATGAAGATGGAGATTTGTTTACCGCCCCGGGCAGAAGTCCATATCAGGAATATGTGTTCATGAAAGATGAAAAAATGCTGAAAGCTTTGGAGATTGATTATGAGAATGGCAAGGTGAAAGTAAATTTGGATGAACTTTACCCCAACATTGATATTGCCGAGACTCTGTCTAACTTAACCGGCAAATGGATTAAAAAAATCAGCGACGGTGAGGTGGAATT
>JANWVB010000051.1 GCA_025057695.1 Patescibacteria group bacterium | reverse complement strand
AGCGCCATGCGATCAAAAAACACCAAATAAGGAACAATCGCAGATATTAAAGCAGAAACAATCGCCAGAGAGAAATTTCTAAACAACAAAAAGCTCAACAAAAAAGCTCCTGAAATTGTAAACATTCCAGAAATTACAGAAATAAATCTGCCGGCTACAAGTGGATCATCAAACACTTTTAGAAAAGGGATCGTAATCCACATAAAAAGAGGTTGTTTCCCATCAGAAAGAGGCAAAAAACGCAAAGTGGCATCCGCGCGCATTATTTGCGACCACCTTATATAAATAGCCTCATCAGCAAAAACAGGCAATACAGTAAGGTTTATAAATCGCAAACAAAAACCTATAAACAAAATCAAACTAACTAACAAAAATATATTGCTAACTCTAACCTTGAATTCAGATTTCATCGCTAAATTTTGTATTTTCCCATAATTGAATTAAGTCTAACCTTTATAAGGTCAAAAAGCCCATCAATGGAATCTTTAAAAGGATTTACCCTAACAGTGCCTTTATGGTGCCATTTAACAGGAACTTCTCTGACTTGAAGAGAAAGTTTCCTTGCAATGTACAAAAGCTCTAAATCAAACCCAGCTTTGACTGCTGAACCTTTTATTTGTTGATTATTACGAAACACTTTCATTTTTTTGAAAATTACACGGGCAGCATTTTTCTTAAAAGCTTTAAAACCACATTGCGTGTCTTTGTAAGGCAATCTAAGAATCAAATACCTTAAGATAGAAAATCCTGCCGCCATGGCACGACGCACCAAAGGAGCTCCTTCTCTACCAGAACGAGAACCAATTACTATATCTACATTATTATCAAATTCAGGCAAAATCTTTTCCAACTGGTCTATCGGAGTTGCTTGATCCATATCGGTAAATAAAATAATTTCACCTTTGGCTTTTAACATCCCGGCAATAACAGTTGCCGCTTTGCCTCTATGTGGTTCGTTATACAAGTAAAAATTTTTATGTCTTTTAACAAAGTCTAAAACCATTTTTGAAGTATCATCTGTGCTTCCATCGTTAACAACCAAAACTTCCCAAGAATAATTTTGTTTCTTTAAATAATTGTAAACCTCATCAAGAACCTTGTTTCTTAGATTAGAAACTTCGTTATAAGCCGGTATCACAACAGACAAAAACACTTTATTCTTCTTTTTCATAAACTCTTGTTTAACTATCTAATCAGTATAACCCCACATAGTGTCAGTTATGTTCTCGTTTGGTCCCTTGCACCCATCTAACACATCATCTTGATCGTACCTATCATAATCCGGATATATTAAACCTAAAGAACCAAAATTAACATCAGTTGGAAATATATCCTTTAAAGGAAAAACTATCGTGTACACAGGAATATCTTTACTAGGTTTATTAACATGCATTTTCTCTAACCAAAAAAGATAACGATATCCTAAATTGTAACCCGGATCTGTTATATAAGACACCGCCACACAAGGATAACCTTTCTCATAAGCATCTTTTTTTATCTCCTTCACCAAAGCTAGCTTATGAACATATTCAATACCAGCAGGTTTGAAACTGTATAACCTATTTATGTTATGAAAAGCAAAAATCAAAGCAAGAATTAATCCCAAAATTCGCAACCTCTTACTTAGCCAAACATAATTGAACAAAAGAACAATAATAAAAATCCACGGGAAAACCAAACCATTAAGATAGTATTCTGAAACTGGCTTGGAATAAAGCGAAAAAAATAAAATCAAAAACAAATTCCAAAGTAAAAAAATTATTATTAGATTTTTATCTAAAACCTTTTTTCTAAATAAATAAACGCTTGCCAATACCAAAAATAGCGGTAGTAAATAATAAAAGGAAGAATCAGGATGCCAAATCAATGTTGTTATGTTTTGAGCCGAAATATGCAAAACTCTATAAAATTGAGCCAAACCTTCATACGTAGATCCTTGATCAGCGCTAAAAGCATTTACCAAAGATTTTACTTGAATAAAATTATGACGAAACTCAAAAATAAAAAACGGAGCAGAAGTCAGCAAAAAAGAAAGAAAGCCAATAAAAATCTCTTTCAATCTTGGTTTAATACGTGCCAAAATAATAGCAACTGCAATCAAAGGCAATAAAAGAGTTAAAGAAACATGAATATGCCATATTAAACCAACTAAAATGCCAATAACAAAAAACCCTTGCAAATGTTTGCCGTCAATTATTTTTTTAATACCAAAAAAATACCAAATACACCATAACAACATAGGAGACGTAGGGAAAACCCCTCGATCGTTGCTAACGGCAAAGTATGAAATTGAATAAAAAAACGAAGCCCACAAACCAACACTTTTATTAAATAAATTATTAAAAACATAATAAATGCTATAAATTGTCAGAAGTCCAATTATTGTCATCATCCATATCCCACCCACTGGACTCATATTGAAAAAAATATAAAAAGGTACCAATAAATAATAAAAAAAGGGACCAATAAAAACCCCTTGAGTGGAAGTCTCTTGCCCAATTAACCTAAGATGCCTGTTTTCAACAATATCTTTGATTATCCACCCAGCCAAATCCTGATCATGTCCATAATTTAGCCACTGCACACTTTGATAAGTTCTCAAATGCAATCCAATTAAAAAAATTATTAGTAAAACCCAGTTTTGCCTTAAAAAAAACAAAAAATTTTTACTGAGATTTCTAAACATATCAAATTCTCTCTCTTCTCTGGACAAATATGCCACCAAATCTAGACTCTTCTAAGATTTTGGTGTTTCCTTCATACTTCAAAAGCCAATTTTCTAATCTTTCAGGATGAGGTGGATCAACTTCATAAAGCACATATACAATCGGTTGTTGCTCTTGCTTGTCGTATCCACAAAGACTTCTACCACATTGTCTCTCGCCAATCCACAAAAACAAATAATCATAAGCATAAGGTATTATAGGCGGCACATAGACATCTATGTTATAACTTTTGATATCGTTTCTTGAAGCATTATTATATATCCAATTTACAGCTTGTTTTTGGTTACCTAAAGTAATATGAGTTGGCCCGTCAACGCCGGCGCTCAAAAAATTTCTAAGAAGAATTGAGTTTTGAAAAAGAAAGCCAATAAAAAAAAGAGAGACTACTAATTTGCCCAGAAAAGAAGATTTAGACAAAACAGCAAGACCAATTGCAAAAAAAAGAATCATCGGCAAATAGTAGCCAGTTAAATAATAATCATAAATATTGCCATAATTTCCTTGAAAAAGGATATAAAAGAAAGCAGGCACAGCAAAAAAAATTCCAAAAATTATAAATATATTTTTGTTTAGACTATTTCTGAAATACAATAAAGTCAAAAAAGACAATAAAGAAATTGCATGAGAATATTTGGTAAGACCCAAGAATAGTTTTGACTGGAAAACATCCCAAAAATAAGCTAATCTTATATTCAACACATCCCAAAAATTTAGTCTGAAACTTTTTTGTTCAACAATTACCTTGTAGAAATTATTAAAAAGCAAATTGTCATGTCTGAAATTAAACAGTATCTGAGGCAACAAAGTTAAAAAAAAGATAAAAAAACTAATCAAGAATGTTTTAGGACTAGGAAAATTTGATTTAAATACAAGACTGAAAATTATAACAATAGGTATATAAAACACTCCGCTTGCAGATTCAAATTGCATGGATGCTCCAACCAAAAAAGCGACAAAAGGCCACAAAATATGACTGTTTTTATTGCCTTTGGCAATCTCCCACAACGCCCAAAGCAATAAAACGCTGGTAAGTAAAATCGGAGTTGGATTGGAAACCCATCTGCCTGCAAGAACAATGTAATAAGATATGGCACATAATAAAACCGCAAAAAGCCCGGCAGTTCTAGAATGCATTTCTTTCCCCAAAACATAAACGACCAAAAGAGCCAAAGTAGAAATGAAAGCCAAAAAATATGCCACAAATATAGGATCTCCTCTTCCCAGAAGATAAAATGGCGCAATTAAGTAATAGTATAAGGGACCTAAAAAAATGCCAGCCAAACCTGTCACAGGACCTACTAAAAACAATTTCCCTTCATTCCAAAATCTCCAAATAACCAAAGCGTCACGACCTTGATCGTAATAAAACCCCATCAGATCCTCTGCTCTATACACCCTAAGAAAAAAAGCAATTATTAGTAAAAGTAATAAAAATAAGTAAGCGAGTTTATTTTGTTTTATTTCCAAGAAGATGCTGTTAAAAACTTTTAACATTCTTATAACCCTAAAAGTTGCACTAGCTTTTTATAAACTTCATATGTGGCATAAGCATCAGTTAATGCTCCATGAACATCATCAACTTTTATTTCTAACTCTCTTGCTATGGTTCGCAAGGACAATTTACTAGGTTTATTTCTATTTTTAAAATAAATGTAAGCCAAAGAAATTACATCCAAAAAATGGTAATCAAATTTTGGTTTGATTCTTGCTTTCTCAAAAGAAATTCCTAAAAAAGACCAATCAAACGCAATATTCCATCCAATTAACATAGCTTTATCAGCAAGCTCATTTAACATATTCAAAGCCGTAACAATATCTACACTATCTTTCCAATCCTCATTTCTGAACTTTATTATTTCAAGAGCGACAGGATCAGCGTCTTTTAGTTTAGTTGGTGCAACTTTTATGCTTTTCTTTGTCAAAACCTGCAAGCTTTTTTGTTGAACCACAACCAAACCTATCTCTAAAACCTCATGAGTCAATACATCTAAACCGCTCATTTCCAAATCTATAAAAACCAGCTTCCTATCTCTAAAATCAAATTTCTCCTTCTCTTCACCCATGCTCATAAAAGATTTTTTTGACATATTTAGTTATTATAATGAACTAATTTATAAAGTGTTACACCAGATACATCCCATTCAGACTCCACTTTGCTCCAACCAAAATTTGCAATTTCAGCTTTCGCATTGGTTGTCGGATTGCATTTGTCTTTTGGCAATTCGCAAACCACAAAAAGTTGCTTGGCTATTGTGTATTCCAGTCGTAAGGGATCGATTTTTAACAAATTGGAATTTTCTTTCTCCAAAAAATACTGATATGCTCCTTCATAATTCCTCTCCGCGATAACAGCAAAATTAAACGGTTTGCCTTGAGATTCACTGATAATTTTGTTAGCAACCTCTATGGATCTTTGCAATTGTTTATTGGGAGGATATTTTAGAGGAGTTTGCGAGAAATGCAAATAAAAAATGTAAAAAATCAAGATCGCTGACACAAAAAAACTAATTGGCAAAACCTTCTTAAGATTAAAAACCAACATCGAAAACAAAATAAAAGGGGCAGTAAACAAAAAGCCAAAATAATGATCGTAAATTTCTTGTTTGTAATTACCTAGTCCAATAAAACCAAAAATAAGCCATAAATAAATTAAAAAATAAGGCGATTCCAAAACAAACTTCTTTTTTGATTTGATTAATAAAATCACTCCAGAAAAAACTAAAAACCATGAAACTATAAGTCCGCCAGTTTTATCTGTAGCCGCGATCAAGCGGGAATTTAAATTTTCAAAAAGCGGCCAAAATTTTGGCAAGGCATTCCATGGTTTTGCGGAAACAGTTTCCTGGCGATTAGAGAAAAAGGTTGCAATTGCTGAAAAGTTTCGCCATCCATGTCTGGCATCAAAAATAAAAAGAGGACTCATCAAAAAAGCAAATATTAAAAACCCAATTATTGAATTTTTAAGAAACAATTTCAACTTAAACTTGTCTTTTTTCGCTTTAAAAAAGGTAAACAAAAAATACAATAAGATGGTGGGCAAAAGCAACAAACCAAGATAATGAGACTGCAACACAAAAGCAAAACTAATTCCTAAAACAATAAGCCACTTAAAGTCTAAATTTTTATAAATTTTCCATATTGAATATACGCACAACAAAGAAAAAAACGGCATTATATTAGGATTCCACGAAGATCTGTTATAGATAATTACAATTGGAGATGTACTATATAAAAAAGCCGCCAACAAAGCGGCATAATTGGTTTGCCCCTTTTTACAAGGAAAAACTTCCTTAACAAACAACCAAATTAAAAATGCTGTTACGACACCAAAAAGTGCAACCATCACAGAAGGTCCAACAGGAGAAAAATTAAATATCAACAAAAATGGCGCAATTAGATAATAATACAAAGGCCCCAAATACATATTGCCAATGGAAGTTCCTGGTCCTATCAAAATAAGGTCAAAATTTACAAGCAAATTTCTGACAATAATAGCGTCTCGTCCTTCATCCCCCAAAAAAGTCATATATTCAGATATTCTATAAAGGCGTAAAAAACCACCTATAAATAAAATAAAAATCAAAGAGAAATTTTCCTGAGGATTTTTGTAAAACCAATTTTTTATTATGCAAACAAAACTAAAAAGAGCTACCTTAGCTTTCTCCATAATCTAAAAAGATCCACAAAACTTTTGATAATCACATTTAAATTGGCGCCTGTTCCTACACCCTTTTTACGGGGATAATGACTAACTGGAATTTCTACTATTTTAAACTTGTTCTTTTTTGCTTTTATTAAAAATTCGCTTGATATGAACGCTCCTCTTTCGGACTCTAATTTGGGTATTTCTTCAATTACTTTTTTACTAATTAATTTAAATCCACAATCAATATCTCTTACTTTCAATCCAAAAAGCAAATAAACCATAGTTTCCCATAAAAAACTATTTACTTTTCTATAAAATGGAACTTGCCGCTTGCGATAATATCCGATAACAAGATCAGCATTTGTTTTTTTTTGAGTTGCGATGAATTTATCTATCTCAGAAAAATCAAATTGCCCATCTGCATCTGTAAAGGCTATCCAAGAATATTTTGCATTGTAAAAGCCACTCTTAAGAGCGGCGCCATAACCCCTGTTTTTAGAGTGATTTATAACTTTAACTCTTCTATCATCGCTGGCAAGCTTTTTGGCAATTGCAAGGGTCCCATCTTTAGAACCATCATTAATTATCAGAATTTCCCATTTAGAAGCAATGTCATTTAAAACTTTAACAGCTTCCAATACAGTCTCTTTGATATTTCCCTCTTCATTATAGGCTGGAAAAAACACAGAAATCTCATCAATAAGAGAATTTTTATTTTTCATTTTATGTCAAAGTCTAACATAAATTTAGAGAGAATAACCATAACTTGTAAAATTGCTAAATTTGAGTATATCATCTGATGGATGGCAAAAAGCTTTTTGAAAACAATATCTCTTATTGTCATTTTTTCTCTTGCGCCTACATTTTTACTGTGGCTGCCTTTTTTCTTAAGAATAGAAAACGTATTTGGTATACCTCTCCCCAAAGATGGCATGGCCACAGTTGTGGCTAATTATGATGGACCTTTGTACATCGTCGTATCTAAAACTTTTTACGATCCTCAAGCTGTGGGCGAATTTCCATTCACACTTCCATCTGAATACTATGCAGCGCATTTTCCTTTATTTCCTTTATTAATCAAAATTTTTTCCTCGTTCACTAATTCCATATACGCAATGCTTATAGCAACCATTTTATTCAGCATTATAGGTATTTATTATTTCTATTTACTTGCCAAAGATATTGTCGGAGAAAAAAAAGCCTTATGGCTTGCGTTTGTATTTAGCATTTTCCCAGCAAGATGGTTAATTGTAAGATCTGTAGGCGCCGCAGAGCCAATGTTTTTAGCGGCAATTACAGCGTCATTGTACTACTTTAGAAGAGAAAATTACTGGATGGCAGGAATATGGGGAGCGTTAGCGCAACTAACAAAATCTCCCGGAATCTTGCTTTTTATAGGATTTTGCATTTCAATAATCATAGCACATTTCAGAAAAACAGCTTTTGCAAGCATACTGGAAGCATTCTCACTAAAAAGTTTGATAAGAACTATCCCGCTACTTCTAATCCCTATCGCGCTAGTAGGAGTTTTTTGCCTGTACTACTTTAGAATGGGAAACTTTTTTGCTTACTTTAATTCTGGAGACAACATACATTTGTTTTTCCCACCTTTTCAAGTCTTTAACTATTCACAAGCATGGGTAGGCACATTTTGGCTTGAAGAAATAATATTTTTGTATCTCTTGGGACTTCTTGGATTTTTCAAGCTAGTTTCAATGAAAGAAGAAAAATTATATTGCTTTTATGCAGTTTTTTTAATCTCACTTTTTTTTGTCGCACACAGAGACATACTTAGATATGGGCTTCCGATCGCTCCATTGGCTTTAATTGCCTTTCATGAAACTCTTACCAAAAAAGAATTTAAAATAATATTTGGAATTTTGTTACTGCCAATATATCTTTACGCGCTCACATACATATCTCAAAACACAATGCCAATCACAAACTGGAGTAAGCTGATATAAATTTTTTATTCTTTAAGAAGACAAAAAGTTTGAATTTTTGTTCTTAATTATACTCCTTATCCTCTCAACAAAAGGCACTTTCCAAGTTCTCCATATCACCGCATTGTACATAAAATAGTTATAAGGCATGATGAAAAACAAAATTATAAACGGAAGCAATAATTGCCTATACTGACTACCAAAAATAAAAACACCCAAGGAACCAACTGTCGTTTGAATCAGTAAAGCGCCCATAGAAGTCAAGTTAAACTGAAAAAACTTAAGCGCCCACTTATGAAATCCGCGAATTCTTTCTTTCCTAAAAGTCCAAAAATTATTTAACAAGAAATTGTTTATTATTGCCATCTCAACAGCTAATGCCCAGATCACTGGTTCAGGCAAAAAATCCTCATACCTGCCAAAAAACCATAATCCAGTGGCATTGACCAAATAGCCAACAAACCCAACAGTCCCAAATTTTACGAATCTCTTTTTGTCCAAAATT
>JANWVB010000050.1 GCA_025057695.1 Patescibacteria group bacterium | reverse complement strand
GAGATGCAAGAACTTCTTAGGGAATCTATTTTGTTGGTTTATCATGTGAGGTTGTGGCGCAACACTTTTCATGACTACTCCTTTATTGTCTTTCCGGCTGCCAAGGCTTATGAAGGGTTTTTGAAAACTCTTTTTTATGATTTAGGATTCATCTCAAAAGAGGATTTTAATGGCAAAAAATTTCGCATTGGTCGCGCTTTAAATCCAGCTCTTGAACCCAGGTTTAGAAAAGATGAAAGTGTGTATGATCGTTTAGTTTTGTATTGTGGGGGCAATAAACTTCCTGATACTTTGTGGAATGCTTGGAAACATGGCAGAAATTTGGTTTTTCATTGGTTTCCTAACTCTCAGAACATTCTTACTTTTGCCCAAGCCAAAAAATGCATAAAATTGATTGTTAGCGCGATGGATAAAGCTTTTGAGCAGTGCAGGTTAGATTTGCATCAAAATAAAGATAAAAGAGCAAGACTAAAACTAGCTTAAGTAAAAAATTACTGGCTGAAAAGAAAATCTTTGTAGAATTTAAATGACTATGCCTAGAAAAGAAACAGCTTTCAGAAACGCAATTTATTTTTCTGCATATCTTTTTCTGGTTTGGGGCATTTACAGGTTTTTGTACAAACTTCCCGAAGATATCGAAGAATTATTTTTAAAGCCGCTCATCTGGCTTATACCTGTCTTTTTTTTGCTTAAAAAAGAGAAATCAAGCATTTTCACAATTGGTATTTCGGGAAAAGGGCTTTTTGCTTCAATTTATTGGGTTTTGGGGTTGGGAGTTTTGTTTGCTATTTTTGGTTTATTGATAAACATTATCAAATATCGCTGGGTTCATTTCGGGGCGAATATTGGCGGAGAATTCTATACTGCTTTGATTATTTCAGTTGCAACTGCAATTTCTGAAGAAATTGCGTTTAGAGGGTATGTTTATACCAGATTGAAACATGCTTTGGGTGGAATTTGGATTCCCAATCTTTTATCAAGTTTTTTATGGTCCTTAGTGCATTTGCCTGTGAGTTTTTTGTGGTGGCAATTTAACCCTATGGACTCTTTGACTTATTTATTTTTGACTTTTGTTTTTGGAGTTGGCGCTAGTTATGTTTTTGCAAAGACTAAAAATATTATCGCTCCAATTCTTCTTCATTTTCTTTGGGAGTGGCCAATTATTCTGTTTAGATAAAAAGTAAATAAGGCAATACAATCAAGTAAAACAATGAGATTTGACAAGAAATCTTTCCTAGCGGTATTTGTGAGCCAGTAGAATTTGCTGGTTTGCACAAAGGAATTTGACGGATTGAATTTTCTATGCAAAGTTTTATAATTTGGTTTGTGCGACATCCTCCCAGTCCTTTATCACAAGAACCACATTATGATGCTAGTGATTTGCCTTCCATAGTTGAAGCGTTAGAACAAAGACTTGGTGTTTGGGGAATTAGAGTTAGCCAAATCAAAATAGATCCCGAAAGAAGAAGTGTTAAGGTATTCACAGATGGTGGTGGTTTTGGAGAAGTTGATACTGCTGTGCTTAATAATATAGCAAGTCGTCTTTGTAAGAGATGCAAAGCTAGAAATTCTTCTAAAGAAAGATAAACTAGGTTTTAGTTTAAGCTCAGGTGATTTATTGTTTTTTCAGGTGTATACTCAATGGTGCATACAGATGAGATTTTTTATAACTGGTGGAGCAATCCTTTTTTTGGGTATTGTTATTTTGTTTATTTCTGTTTTGCGAACTGCCGCAGTTAAGTACGAGAAAGTGTCTTCGCCAGATTCTTCAAAAAGCATTTCGTACTCAGATTTACAGATAGATTATGATTTGGCGTATCCGGGGAAGGTTCTTCCTGGATCTTTATTTTGGATATTAAAAGCGGCGCGAGACAAGTTTTGGCTTTTTGTGACAACTAACGATTCAAGGAGAGCTGAACTTCTGCTTTTGTTTGCAGACAAAAGAATTGGTTCCTCGCTTTTGTTGATGGAAAGTTCAGATGTAGAAAATTCGATTTCAACCGCGACAAAGGCAGAAAAATATCTTGAAGAAGCGCTAAATCAAAACCAGAAAAATCGCGCTAGGGGAATAAAAACCAGCGAGTTTGACAAAAGATTGGTGATGGCGGCTCTCAAGCATTATGAGATACTGCTTGAATTAGAATCAAGTTATCCTGATCAGTTGCGACCTGTGATTTCAAATACTAAAAAGTATCCCATGCGAGTTTACGAACAATCTCGCAACAATTTGCTTGAGGATGGACTAACTCCACCAGAAAATCCGTTTAATTGGCAATAGGTTGCTGTTTTGAGAAATTTTTGCTTTTGAGGTTTTATTGTAGATTTTGTCTTTGAATTTTTTTACGGAAAAACTTCAGTAAAAATTGGTACAAAGTTCTGAAAAAGCCATTTACACCCTTTAATATTGGTTGCGTGATCTATTTTGTGCGTTTTAGTATTAGTTGACTATCCATATTTAGTGTTGCACTATGGTTTAGCTCACTATCTATAGTGATTAAAATTTTCGAGTTTTCAGCTTAGAAATCTGAAACTTTTGTTTTGATTTTTTATGAAGTGTCCATACTGCGGTTTTTTAGATTCGCAGGTTTTAGAATCGCGAGTGGATAACGAGCATGAAAGTATTAGGCGTCGTCGTAAATGTCTAAAGTGCAAGAAACGTTTTACTACCTATGAGCGGGTAAAAAAAAGCTCTTTATGGGTAGTAAAGAAAAATGGTTTAAGAGAGCCTTTTGATCGGGAAAAAGTTAGAAAAGGGATATTAAAAGCGATAGAGAAAAGGCCGGTATCTTTGGATTTAGTTGAGAGTTTAGTCAACAATGTTGAACAAGAAATGTTTAAAAAAGGGCGCGACGAAATTTATTCGTCGACAATAGGCAAAGCGGTTCTAAGACGTCTAAAAAAAATAGACAAAGTGGCATGGTTAAGGTTTGCTAGTGTTTATCTTGAATTTGAAGATTTAGAAGATTTTGCAAAGGCTATAGAAAAAAAGTAGAACTTTATAGCTTGTTTAAAAATTTATTAAATTTAATTTTATAGATTTTGCTTTTATGTCATTACAAAAAGCCAAAATTGAAAACACAAAAACCAAAAAAGTAAAAAATAGTCAGTCGTCTCAAGCCAACGGACACTCGTCAAACGCTTCAATGATTAATTTTATTAAGGAAACTAAAGCGCCTTTTGATAGTTCCAAATGGCCAAAGTTAATAAAAAAGCGTGATGGTCGGGTGGTGGAATTTGATATCAAGAAAATAGAAACAGCAATGGAAAAATGCTTTGCATCCTTTAATCGCACTCCTGAGATACCTGTTTCTAATTTGGCAAAGTGGGTGGCAAATATAATTTCTGCCAAATATGAACTTCCAAATGTTGAGCATGTGCAAGACGCGGTTGAAATAGTTCTTCAAGCCGCAGGTGAGTTTGAAGCGGCAAAAAGATATATTTTGTATAGGGCTGAACATGCCAAACTTCGCGAGGCTAGACCGATCCCCCCAGAAGTAAAGCAAGCTTTTGAAGAATCAGACAAGTTTTTTCCAACACAGCTTCAGAAGTTTCAATTTTTTGATAAGTATTCTCGTTTTAACTACACTCTTGGCAGGAGAGAAACATGGGTAGAAACGGTAGATCGTTCTGTATCTTTCTTGCGCGAACTTGCTGGCGACGCTTTAAAGACTCAAGAGTATGAGAAACTGCGAACAATGATTTTAGAAATGAAAGCCATGCCCTCTATGAGATTGATTGCTACAGCTGGCGAATGCGCAAGACGTCAAAACATTAGCATTTATAACTGTTCCTATTTGCCAGTTGACAGTGTGGATGCTTTTTGCGAAGCGCTTTTGATTTCCATGAGTGGTTGCGGTGTTGGTTTCTCAGTAGAAAGCGTGTATGTTGAAAAACTTCCTCGTGTAAAAAGGCAAACAGGCAAAACAAAGGACACTTTTGTTATTCCCGATACTACGGAAGGATGGATAGAAGCGCTTCGTATTGGTATGAACACATGGCTGGATGGCGGAGATATAAAATTTGATTATTCTCAGGTTAGGCCTGCCGGTGCAATTCTTAAAGTAAAGGGAGGGCGTGCCTCAGGACCTGAACCTCTAAAACAAATGCTTGATTTTGCCAAGAACAGGATACTTGCCAGGCAAGGTAGTTTTTTGCGAACGATTGATGCGCATGACATTATGTGTATGGTAGGGCATGCGGCTGTTTCAGGCGGAGTCAGAAGAACCGCTATGATTTCGCTTTTTGATTGGGACGATATGGATATGAGACTTGCAAAATCTGGAGACTTCGAGCGCGATAATTGGCAAAGGTGGAACGCTAATAATTCAGTTGTAATCCCGGAGGGAGGAATTACTCAACAAGAATTTATGAGGTTGATGCTTGATATGTTTGAAAGTGAGCGTGGAGAGCCTGGAATATTTAATAGACCTGGTGCGATTAAGTTTCGGCCTGAAAGAAGAAAAGAAGCGCGTTTTGGCACAAATCCTTGTGGGGAAATAAATTTGCGTCCTAATGAATTTTGCAATTTGTCCATAGCTGTGGCGCGTCAAGAAGACACGTATGAAAGTTTGCGCGAAAAAGTAGAAGTGGCGACTATCCTAGGCACAATTCAATCTTTAGCTACGCATTTTCCCGGTTTAAGACCGATATGGAAGAAAAATTGTGAAGAAGAGCGCCTTTTGGGAGTTGATATTACAGGACAAATGGATTGTCCAGTGGTTCAAGACCCTTCTGTTATGATGAGGCTTAGGCAAGTGGCGGTTGAGACTAATAGAATCTATGCGGAGCGTTTTAAGATCAATCAATCTGCGGCAGTAACTTGTGTCAAGCCTTCAGGAAATTCTTCGCAGCTTTTAAATACTTCATCAGGGCTTCATGCTAGGATGGCTCCTTACTACATCCGCAATGTTCGTGTTGGGGCGCATACGCCCGTGTTTAAAGTCTTAAGAGATGCTAGCGTGCCTATGGATCCTGAAAATGGACAAACCGTAGAAAATGCCACTACTTATGTGGCTCATTTTCCTGTTAAGTCCCCTGATGGCGCTATTACCCAAAAAGACAGAGGAGCAATTGAACAGTGTGAATATTGGTTGCAAAATAAAATATTTTGGACAGAGCATAATCCAAGTGTAACAATTACTTACCAGCCTTATGAGATACTTGATCTTACCCGTTGGTTGTGGGAGCATAGAGAGTACATTGGAGGTATGAGTTTCTTGCCAGCAATGGATGCCAAGTATGCCCAAATGCCTTATGAAGAGATAACAAAAGAAGAGTATCAGAAATTAGCAGATTCTTTTCCGGATATTGATTTCTCTAAAATTTATAGATACGAAGAAGAAGATTATACTACGGCCGCTCAAGAAATTGCCTGCACTTCCGGAAGTTGTGAAATTGAAGATTATTCTAAATTAGGTAGCGCTATCCTAAACAATTTTTCTGTTGCAAACTAAAATTAATTAACGTTTTCAAAAAGACTTGTCGGAGGCTGCTATGTTGGCACCAGATCCTGTGATGAGCAGGAAGCGATAAGTTTACGCTTAGAGCTTTTATGACCCCTTAGCGGCTTCGGGCAGGTCTCTTTGAAAGTGTTTTTTATAAGGATAATTTGATTTATTAGAATAAAAGTTGTTTTTGTAGATCCTAAATTTTAGCGTTTTGCTTTATTGAACCTTGTTTTTTTATTGTGGCATCAAGATATTTGGCGACTAATAAATATGCCAATCTACACTAAAAAAGGAGATAAAGGTACCACAAAAATTATCCGCCAAACTAAAAGTAAGATTTCCAAGGACTCATTAATTATAGAAGTTCTTGGAGAATTGGATATGCTTACTAGTTATCTTGGTGTAGTAAAATCTGTTAGTGAATCTGAGGATTTGAATAACAGGATTGCAAAAATTCAAATTAGACTATTCACAATTGGATCAATCACTGCAGGTGCCAAATTGCCTTTTCCTAAAGAATTTACAACTGATTTGGAAATGCAAATTGACCAGATGGAAAAAATATTGCCCAAGCTTGCCAATTTTGTAATACCAGGAGGATCGGTCGTTGCTTCTCATTTACATTATGCCAGAACACTTGCGCGTTTACTGGAACGCAGAATGGTCGCTTTATCCTCTTATATGAAAATAAAATCAACTGTGCTTATGTTTCTAAATCGTTTATCAGATTATCTTTTTACCCTTGCAAGAAATGAAAACTTTAGAGTTGGGATAGATGAGCAAATATGGGTATTTGAGAAAAGGTAATACAATACTTATTTTTAGTTTTAGTGGTTTTGTTTAGTTTAGTGAAAAATTTTACCAGCAAATTTCTTAATTGCAAAATATTAAATTGTTTTTTTAAGTTTTCCTTTTTAATTTTTCTGCTTTTGATACAATAAATTTGTATGTCTATAACTCACGAGATTGAGCAACCGGTACCCAGTGTGGGTAAACAGGAGCAGATTGGTATCTCAGAGGTTGAAGTTGTTCAGCCGGTGGGAACGCAAAGTCAAGTTGCGTCTCCTGCTAAACAGCCTGATCAAAACGCGCCAAATCAACAATCTCAACCTGCAAGTGCGCCTAATGTTGCCAATGCTCCAAATATTACAGTGCCATTTTCGCAATCGGCACTTGCTAATGCGGCACATGGCGATGCTTCAAATTCTATGACTTGGCTTGCTCATTTTTGGGAAAGAGTGATCAAAAAAGCTTTGAAAAAAGGATGGCACATTATTTTTGGCACAAGTTCTGATTCTTCTTCTGCCCAATTCAAAAATCAAACAACACAAACTTCACAGTAAGTGCAATAATATATTTGTAATTTATCCTTTCTTTATGGGAAGCGATTTTTTTGATCCTACAATTTTACTTTTGACACTGTTTTTTTTAGTGGTTTTTGTAATTTTGCTTGCAATTGGTGTATATATTGCTTTTATTTTTATAAAAAATCGAGGTCGCGAGGAGAGATCATTGAATTCGGTTTTACTTCAGATAGCGGTTCCTAAAGGAAACGAAATCAGGATTGATGCGATGGAACAACTCTTTGCGGCGCTTTATTCTATCAAAAGCGGCAAGAAGTATTCAACGGAACCTGCAGTGTCTTTTGAATTAGTTGCTCGCCCTGAAGATATACGGTTTTATGTATGGACACCCAATGAGTTTAGGGATCTTATAGAAAAGCAAATCCATGGCAGTTATCCTGACGCAGAAATTAAACAAGTTGAGGAATACAATATATTTACAGAACATGGCAAAGTTGCTTATGTGGCTTTGCAACTTAAAAAAGAAAATTATTATCCGTTGAAAACTTTCAAAGATTTGCCCACCGATCCTTTAGCTGTTATTACTTCAGCTCTTGCCAAAATGGGTCACGATGAAGCCGCCGCGATACAGGTTTTGATTTCGCCCGCTGATAGTTTTTGGCAAAAACAAGGAAGAGATTTTATAGCTTCCACAAAGAAACAAGAAGCTGACCCTGAAAAAGCGAAATTCTCAGTTTCTTCTAAAACTTTAGAGGCGGTTGAAAATAAATGCTCAAAGCCGGGATTTGAAACTTCTATTCGCATTGTTACTGTGGCAAATGACGAACCTTCTGCAAAAGCGCATTTAACAAACATAATGAGCGCTTTTGAAACATTTAATGGCGAGTTTAACGGTCTTGGCAAAAGAACAATAAGAAGGAAAGGTGATTTTATAGATGATTTTTTGTATCGTTATCAACCAATGTTCAATTTTGGCAGTAACAGGGTGTCAATCCTAAATTCTGAAGAATTGGCAACAATATTTCACTTTCCAAACAAACAAATTACAACGCCACATATTCATTGGCTTTATGCCAAGTCAGCTCCTGCCCCCGCTGAAATTCCAACCGAAGGTCTGTTCTTGGGAACTTCCATATATCGTGGCATAGAGCGAAAAGTATATATCTCTGAATTTGATAGACAACGACATATGTACATTATAGGAAAGACTGGAACTGGTAAAACTAAGTTCTTGCAAAGCATGATTTTGCAAGATATTGAAGCTGGCAAAGGACTGTGCTTTATGGATCCGCATGGAGATGCAGTGGAAGAGTTGTTGGGAATGATTCCGCTTGAAAGAGCAGAGGAAGTGATTTATTTTAGGCCGTCAGATTCAGAGCGTCCTATGGGACTTAATTTGATGGAGGCTTATACAGAGGATCAAAAGCATTTTGTTGCCACTTCTGTAATTAACATGATGTATAAGCTTTTTGACCCTTACAAAACTGGAATAGTAGGACCTCGTTTTGAGCATGCTGTAAGGAATGCAATTCTTACTATTTTGTCTGAACCCGGCACTACTTTTGTGGAACTCATGCGAGCTTTAACTGATTCTCGATATGTACAGGAACTTTTGCCAAAGGTACAGGATCCAATTGTCAGGCGTTACTGGACAGATCAGATCGCTCAGACTTCTGATTTTCACAAATCTGAAGTTCTTGATTATATTACCTCAAAGTTTGGAAGGTTTGTTACCAATCGTTTGATAAGAAATATTATTGGACAATCTAAATCATCTTTTAGTTTTAGAGAGGTTATGGATCAAGGAAAAATTTTATTGATAAATCTTTCCAAAGGCGAGTTGGGGGAGGAAAACTCTAGTTTTTTGGGACTTGTTTTAGTCCCTAGAATACTGATGGCCGCTATGAGCAGAGCGGATATTCCAGAAAATCAAAGACGCGATTTTTATCTTTATGTAGATGAATTTCAGAATTTTGCTACTCCTGATTTTGCCCAAATACTTTCCGAAGCAAGAAAGTACAGACTTTCACTAATTGTTGCAAATCAATTTGTGGGGCAAATTGATGAGGAAGTGAAAAACGCTATTTTTGGAAACGTGGGGACGATTATTACTTATCGTGTTGGTGTTACGGATGCTAATTATTTGGCTCGTGAATTTTCACCAGTCTTCTCGGAAGA
>JANWVB010000004.1 GCA_025057695.1 Patescibacteria group bacterium | reverse complement strand
TTGGTTTTTTCTACTTTTCCGGCATTCAGGAAATCTATAAGGAACTTAAAAAACTTTACGATGAAGGCAAGCTAAAAGAAGAGCACTTGAAGATACTAGTAGGTCTTGATATAGACAAAAATGCTTTAAAAAGCGCTAAAAGAAATCTTTCTGGCAGGAAGGTTCAGCTTTTACATGGGGATGTGTTAAAGAAACTTCCGTTTCAAGATAGTTCTTTTGATAAAATAATAATGAGCGAGGTTTGCGAGCATTTAGAAGATGATGTAAAAGGTTTAAAAGAAGCCAAAAGATTGTTGAAAAAAGGAGGTATAATTGTTGTCACTGTCCCTAATAAAAATTACCCATTTTTTTGGGATCCAGTTAATTGGATATTACAACATTTCTTTGGTACACATATCAAAGAAGGTTTTTGGGCTGGGATTTGGAATCAGCATTTAAGGCTTTATACTCCTGAGGAATTGGCAAAAGTGATTGAAAAATCGGGTTTGAAAATTTTAAAATTGCAAAGTTTAACTTATTGGTGTTTACCATTTAATCACAACTTAATGCATTTGGCGGCGCGGGGTCTTCATAGTGGAAAATTGGATAAATCTTTATCAAAAGCGATAAATAAATTTGAAAATAATCCCAAAAGACCCTTTTATATCAATTTGGCATTTAAAATTGTCAATTTGGTTGACAAGTTGAATGATTTGTATCAGCCATCTGGTAGTGGAGTTGGTGTTTTAGCTGTAGTTACCAAATAAATTATGTTTTGTTTGTTGATTTGTATAAAACATTTAGGTTTGAGTATTTATAAATGATCTTTTAAAATTTACTGATGAATATCCTTCTTAGAAATAATGACGAGTAATCTAAGTAAGTTCATTTTCTTTGCGCTTGCTCCAACAGGTGAAGGCATTTCTGGAAGCGACAGAATTTTTATAGAATTGGCAAGAGAATGGTCTAAAACTTGCCAAGTGTGTGTATACACCACAGTAGAGGGGATTCAAATGGCCAGAAGACAAAAACTTAACGGGAAATATCTTAAGTTGATAAGTGTTTCAGATAATTTGAGTAATTTATTTTTAGTAAAATACATTCAAAAAATATTGTTGGGTTTGAAATTAGGTTTTAGATTAAAAATAAGAAATACTGAAAAAACTTTTTTATATTCCGCGTCTGATTTTTGGATGGACTTTTTTCCGGCAATGATTTGCAAAATTCGCCATCCTCACTGTAAATTGGTTTGCACATGGTATCAGACAGCCCCCAATCCGTTGAAAGGTTACAAAGAAGACAAAAGGCCGGGATCTTCTCACAGATTAAGATCATTTTTGTATTGGTTTATGCAGCTTCCAGTTAAACCTTTGATTAAAAAATATGCCGACAAGATAATTGTTAATAATGAAAATGAGAAAAATCAATTTCCGCTTCAAACAAGAAAAGGAAAAGTTGTGGTTTTAATAGGTGGTGTTCCTCTTGAGGACATAAAAAAGTATTTATCAGAAAACGAAAAATTGTTGCAACGAAAAGTTTATGATGCCGTTTTTCAGGGAAGATTTCATCCTCAAAAAGGGGTTGTTGAGTTGATTGATATCTGGGCAAAAGTTGTTGAAAAAGTTCCCAATGCAAAACTTGCCATGATTGGAGATGGACCATTAATGGAGAAAGTAAAACAAAAAATAAAGGCTAATAAATTAGAAAAAAATGTAAAACTTTTTGGATATTTGTTTGATGGTCCCAAAAAATACGAAATTTTGTTTCAGAGCAAAGTTGTGGTTCATCCTGCGTTTTACGATAGCGGAGGCATGGCTTCTGCCGAAGCGATGGCTTTTGGAATTCCCTGCGTAGGCTTTGATTTAGTTGCGTATAAGTCTTATTATCCTAAAGGTATGGTTAAAGTAAAAATTGGAGATTTGCAATCTTATGCGGATAATATTGTTCGTCTTTTGAAAGATGATAAATTAAGGAGAAGTTTAGGTGATGAAGCTTATGCTATGATCTCAAAAAATTGGAGTTGGGATGTTCGGGCCAATAATTTGTTGCGGGCAATAAAAAATTAAAATTTATAAAAATTTTTAAATTAGTTCAAATTCCACGAAATGTCTAATTGCAAAGTTTCAGTTGTAATACCAACTTATAACAGTGTAAAAACTTTGGAGAAATGTATTGATTCAATATTGAAACAAACACACAAACCTTTTGAGGTGATTGTAGTTGACAATAATTCTTCTGATCACACATATCAAAAAATCCGCAAAAATTTCCCTTTTGTGAGAGTTTTTAGACTTAGCAAAAACTATGGTGTGACTGGAGGCAGAAATTATGGATGTTATTACGCTTCTCGCAAATCTGAATATGTGCTTTTTTTTGATCACGATATGATTGCCGATAAAAATATGTTGAAAAACATGCTAGAGGTGGCCAATTCTGATCATAAAATTGGCATTGTTACTCCCAAGATATACTATTTTTCTGACAAAAAAATTATTTGGTCTGCTGGCACTGACATTAATTTATGGACGGGCAGGGTGATTTTTAGGAGTGGCAAAGATGAAGGCCAATACAATAAAGATCAGGAAGTTGGCGTAGCCCCTGCTTGTCTTTTGGTGAAAAGGCGTTTGTTGGAATCACTGAGATTTGACAACAAATATTTTGCAACTTTTGAAGATACAGATTTTTGTTTCAGAGCCAAAAATATTGGTTATCTAACTTATTATTCTTCTAAAGCCAAAGCTTATCATGATATTTCTATGGACAAAGAAAAAGAAGCTTATAGATTGCTGGACAGAGGCTATTATGTGGCGCGAAACAGAATTATTTTTATGAAGGAATTTGGCAAAATTACTTTTTTGTTTTTTATTCCTTTATATGCTTTTTACTATTTGAAACTTGCGATCAAATACAGGAAATTCAAATCTTGGTTTAATTATTTAAAGGGTGTTATTGATGGGATTTTGTATACTAATTGCTATTTGTTTATGCCTTTTTCTTATGCTTGGATAATACGCAAGCTGATAGGCGATGGTATAAAAACGGTTTTGGATATTGGTTGCGGAACAGGTGAATACATGCAATGTCTGTCTTGTAAAAAAGATTGGAGAATAGTGGGAGTGGAGATTTATCCTAAAGCAATTGAACAGGCGATAGCAAGCGGGGTTTATGACAAAGTATATAAATCCAGCATTTTGAAATTGCCACAATCTTTGAGAAAAAAGAAGTTTGATCTTGTCTTTTCTTCGCAGGTAGTTGAACATATGCCAAAAAAACTTGCTTTGAAAAGCATTGCTGATTGGGAAAGATTGGCGAACAGGAGGGTATTGATAACTACTACAAATGGATTTATAGAATATGAACCGATTGAAAAGGAAAAAGATGATAATCCTTTTCAAAAGCATTTATCTGGTTGGTTGCCTGATGATTTTATAAAACGCGGGTATAGTGTTTATGGAAAAGGATTGAAATATATTTGGGGTGTTAATGGTTGTGCAAGAACGATGCCGAAATTTTTAATTCCTGTTTTTAGTTTAATTTCATATTTGGCGTCTTTTTTTGTGTATATTTATCCGGCGTTTGGTTTAATATTGATAGCAAAAAAGGAAATAAAAACATGATTTTCACAGGTGAAAGAACTGATTTTTTGGACAAGGGGGGAATTAACACATTTCGTTATAAATGTCTGCGAGGTAAGGTCAAAGGCAAAAGTGTTGTTGAACTAGGGTGTGCTTATGGATATGGAACATATTTGTTGTCAAAATTTGGAGCGAAAGAAATTGTAGCTTATGACAATGATAAAAACTCGATTGCTTACGCCAATAAACATTATAAAAGTAAAACCATTTTTTATTTTCAAGCCGATGTGGAAAAGTTGGATTTAGGCAAAGAAAGATTTGATATTGCTGTAAGTTTTGAAGTTATAGAGCATCTTAGAAATCCGGAAAAATTCCTAGATATAGTTTCCACCGGCTTAAAGAAAAAAGGGTTGTTTTTTGTATCCACGCCTAATAGATATATGAGTTCTTATGATGGCGACAAGCCAAGCAATCCTTATCATGTTAGAGAGTATTATCCCAGTGAATTTAAATCCTTGCTTTTACGGAATTTCAAGGAAGTGGTTTTATACGGAATTGTTCTAAAGGACTATAAAAGAACCCAAGAAGAAAAAGTTAAAGAAACATTTCGTTGGAAATTTGCTTCAATGATAGTTAGAAAACGTTTTATGCGAAGAATCATTAATTATTTTCCTGCATGGCCCAAAAGAATTATTACTGGAGAAAACAAAGTAAAATTTCTTGCCAAGGATTACAAACTTGCTAAAGATCGTATTGATCAGGCTCCGTATTTATTTGCTGTTTGCGCAAAGAATTAAATATGTTTTCGATAATTATCGCCAATTATAATGGTGGCAGATATTTGCAGGATTGCTTAGATTCGGTTTTGAATTCGAATTATGCTTCATATGAATTAATAGTTGTGGATGATGCGTCTACCGATGATAGTGTTTCAATTATAAGAAATTATATAAATCAAAATAAAGACAAAAAAATCAGGCTTATAAAAAACAAAAAAAATTTGGGAGCGGCTCAAAGCAGGAATGTAGCAATTCAAAAAGCAAAAGGCGATGTGATTGTTTTTCTTGATAATGATACGCAGGTAGACCCTTTCTGGCTAGTGGGATTGGAAGAGGCGCTGAAGGATCCGGAAGTTGGAGCGGCGCAATCTTTGCTTATTGATTACGAAAATAGAAATCTAATACAAATGGCTGGAGGCAAACTTATACCTCATACCCATTGGGTTTTGCCTTTGCACCATAAAGATTCGTATAAAAAAGTTAGAAAAGTGTTGGATTTTTATGAGATTATTGCCATATCTGCCGCTTTGGCTGTAAAAAAAGAAGCGATTGAAATTGTAGAAGGTTTTGACGAAAAAGAAGCTGTTACCACAGAAGACATAGATTTTAGCATGAAAATTTGGATTTCAGGTTACAGGGTAGTTTTGGCGAAAAATTCCATAGTTTATCATTACACAAAAAAGCCTTTGGAAAGAAGTTACATAAAAAAAATTGAAAACATTTATTTTCATTTAGCCAAAAATTCTTTTAGATCAATTATAAAAAATTATGAATTGGTTTATGTTTTTAAATATCTGCCTTTTTCTTTGGCCATTAATTTGGGTAGAGGTTTTGCTTTTTTGATTTTCAGGAAAGATTTGTCGGCGCTTAAGGGAAGTTTGAAAGCTATTATTTGGAATATTAGAAATTTTGCTGATACTCTGGATGAAAGAAAACATATTAATGGATCTAGAAAGAAAAATTGGTCATACATATACAAACACGCTATGACTAGCGAAAGTTTGATTAATATTTATTTAAATTATTTTAGAAACTAAATGCAAAATAGATTGCCGCTTGTTTCTGTGGTTATCCCAATGTACAAAAGCAAGCCTTATATAAATGCTTGTATAAATTCTGTGCTTAAAATAAATTACCCGTGTTATGAGATTTTGGTTATTGTAGATGGGGATGATACAGATACTTACTATCAAGTAGTTTCAAAATTCAAGAATAAGAAATTGAAAGTGTTTTTATCGAAGAAGCGTTTATGGTTAGCAGGCGCCAGATCTTTAGGTTTTAAAAAGTCAAAGGGTAAATATGTTGCTCTTTTGGACCATGATGTGGAAGTTGCGTCTGATTGGTTGGATGAACATATTGCAATTTTAGAAGAAGACAAAAGCGTTGTTGCCACTCAAGGCAAAACACTTGATATAAATCAAAGAAAAATAATACAAACCACAGCAATAAGATTGTACAAACAATTCATGTGGGTTAAATGCGTGGGTTTTGGTGAAGAAGATAAGGGCCAATATGTTAGCAAAGAGTATAGTTTAGCAGGCGCTACTAATGTGGTTTTTAGAAAAAGTGTGGTGGCAAAGTTTGGGTTTTATGATGAAAAACTCAGGTTTAATATAGACGATTTGGATTTAGCGATACGTTTATGGGGTTCAGGATATAAAACTGTTACGGCTACTCGTTCCATCATATATCACTAGACCGCAAAAAGTTCAAAGTTAAGAGGCCAAATGATTAATAAACTTATTTGGGAATATGAATTTGCTAAAACAATTAGAATCGTAATAAAAAATTATTCTTTGCTAAATGTTTTTAGATATTTGCCACTTGTTATTTTTATGCTTTTTTTGCGGGGATTGTATAATTTGTTTCAGTTTAAATTTATGCCAATTATTGGCTTTGCTTTAGCTTTTGCTTGGAACATTTTTTATATAAAAGATACGCTTGAACAAAGAAAAATAGTCCAATCCAGAAGAAAGTTCGCAGATTCTGTTTGGATGGATTTTGTACCTGAGAAAGGAAATGTTTTTTCGATAGTTTGGGATTCTATCTGGTACGCAAGGCAGAAGGTTAAAGAAGTTTTTTTAGTTAAACAATGAAGTTAAAGTGCACAGTTTGTCATAAATATGTAATTGAAAAGACTAGGTCTTTTGAAGTTTCTGATTTTTTTTATTATGTATATTGCGGCAATTGTTTTAACTTTTTCTTATATCCATTTCCTAGGAATGTTAAGAAAATATATAAAGATGAATATTTTGTCAATCCTTGCCCTAAAAATTTTTTGATAGATAAATTGTTTAGGTTGCATTTGTATTTGCCTTATGACAAATTGGTTCAAAAATTTATTAAGAAAGAAAACGCCAAAATTTTAGATTATGGATGCGGAGACTCAACCTTTTTAGCAAAAATGAAAGCCCTAGGCTGGGAAGTATATGGATACGATATATCTTTGTCTGCGAAAAAGTTATTTAAAAGAAACATTGGAGACACAAATAACTATTATAGCGATCTAGAAAGGTTAGGCATTGTAAATGTAAATAATTTGGATTGTGTGACTATGTGGCATGTGTTAGAACATTTGACCAATCCGAAAAAAGATATAAAAGTTATTTACAAAGTTCTCAAAAGAAAAGCTAAACTTTTTATAGAAGTGCCAAATGCGAATTCTTTATTGTTTATCATATTTGGGAAATATTATAACTGGTTAAGAGTCCCCCAGCACACAATATATTGGACCAGTGATGGCGTCAAAAAATTTTTGCGCAGTTGTGGTTTTAAGAAAATTGACATTTATTATCCTTTTAAAGCGAATTTAAATTTCTCTTTTTCAATATTGAATAAATACAACCGTAAATTTTTGTTTTATATAAGTATTCCTTTGTCTTTGGTGATTTCTTTTGTTCTGACCAAATTTGGGAAAGGGGAAGTAATACGTGTGGTTGCTGAAAAATAAGTTATTATTAATTTTTCTTCTTTTGTTTCCATTTTTTTTGCTTTTGTGGTGGTTTAAAGATGGGATGATAAAGGGAGTCGGAGAATCCGGATTGCCTTTTTATAATATCGCCAAAGAATATTTGCACGCATCTTATACATGGTCGCCAAATGCGCTTGGAAATTCAACATATACCACAACTTCCGGAAATTATTTTTATGGATTTTTTAGTTTTCTAGGTGGTTTGGGTTTGCCGGATTACCTTCAACAATTTACTTTTTTTTACCTTGCATTTGTTTTATCTGGAATTGGCATAGTTAATTTATGTAAATTTTTATCTCCCCAAATAGAAAAAAAATATGTTATTCTCGCAATTTTATTTTATTGGTTTAATCCGATTGTCGCTTTTAATATTTGGAATCGTTTTTTAAATAATTTTATTGTTTTTTGGGCAATTTTGCCGATTGCATTTTGCTTGTTTATTAAGGGTCTGGTAAAAAGAAGTTTTCTGATTTTATTGCCGCTTAATGTTTTTTTGTTTGTTGGCGCTTACGCTTTTTCTTCATTTGCTCTTGTGTTAAATATGTACGTTTTGTTTTCATTTGCCACATTGGGGATGATTTTAATGCGCAAAGATTTGAGGTATCTCTTTTTTGCCGTTAAGTACTTTTTACTTTCAGTGGTACTTTTTGCGCTTTCTAATTTTTGGTGGATTTCACAAATTTTTTCTTTTAGCGCTTCTAGCAATTATAATTCAGTTGTTTCAAATTTTTTTTCTCCAGATGGGAATTTAGCTATATTAACTGATACCAGTAGTCGTCTTGGCAATTTTGTAAGCGTTCTTAGATTAATCCACGAAGATTTTGCGAATGGTTTAGCTTGGGCTGGCGTATACAAATTTTTTCCTGTAAATATTTTGTCTTTCTTGCCTGTTGCGCTAATTATTGTTTGGTCTTTGAGCCGGGAAGTTAAGGAGATTTATAAAGTTTTAATATTTGTTTTTATTGTTTTGCTTTTTCTTGCAAAAGGGTCTAATCCTCCGTTTGGTGAATCATTCACAGTTTTATTTAATCAGTTTTCAGTTATGCAGGTGTTCAGAAATCCATTTGAAAAATTTAGTTTGGTTTTAATTTTGCCAACTGTAATATTAAGTGTTATTGCGATTAAGGAAATTAGTTTTGGAAGAATTATTTCAAAAATTTCGTATTTAATTTTTTTTATCCTAATTCTTGTGTATATTTATCCTTTTATCTCAGGGAATGTTTTATCCAGTAACGCTGGTTTTAGAGATGGCATTACTGATGATTATTCCGTAAGAGTTCCGGATTATTATGATGAGGCGAACAAATTTTTGTATGAAAATGCTAATCATCAAAGAACTTTGGTTTTGCCGCTGGGTGGAGAGGGCATGACATACACTTGGGATTATCCGTATTCGGGAGTTGAGCTTTCCAATGCTATATTTGACACCCCTGTTATTTCCTTTAATACTACAATACCTTATTACTATGAAATTGTAAAAAGCATAGAAAATTACCAAAATCAGCAGATTTTCCTTTCCGCCTTAAGGTATCTTAATGTGAAATACATTCTTATTAGAGAAGATATTGATTACGAATTAAGGGGATTGGTTAACCCGGAAGTTTTGAAAGGGAATATTGAAAAATTAATTGGTGCAGGCAAAATAAAACCGGTTTTTAGCGCGGGAAAAATAAAAATATATGAATTAAATGAAGATTATCGTTTGCCAAAGTTTTATATTGCAGAAAGAAGAGTTAAAGTGAACGCGAATGATTTGATTTTAATCGAAAGTTTTTTTGAGGATAGTCAGTTACAAAGATCCTATTTTTCTAGCGATGATGATTATACTACTGATTATGAATTGGTTTTCTCTGAAGAAGGAAGTTATTTGTACGATAAAGAAAGTAAATATTTCTTGAATTTTAGCGCTTTTGATGTTGAAGAAATATTATTGCGCCTATTTCATGTAAAACATTTGCCCAATTCCTTTTTTTACCCTTTTGTTAGATATAAAGAACTTTTCGAGCTTTATTTACAAAAAGACTCAGATTCAAAAGCAATATTTAAAATAGGATTGTTAGGCAAAAGAGCTGTTGAAATTTATAAATTGAAAATGTTTGATTCCTTGAATGACGATATTTTGGGAAAAGCCGAAAAAGATTATAGATTATTGTTTTACGAATTATTGCCAATATTTAAGTCAAACTATGAAGGCACGCCATTATCCGGTCTTATAAGACAATCTTTGTCTTTACACATAGAGCTTTTTGATAGAATTGATTCGCCTTTGGCTGACGAACTCAGAAGATCTTTTATTGATTTAATTGTGAAAAAGCCAAAATATTTAGTTGAACAAGAAAATAAGTTTTATGTTTATAAGTTTAATGTTAGTTCCAAAGGAAAATATGATATATTGGGCGTTGCCAAGTCAAATAAAGTTTATTTAAATGGCAGTTTGATTGATGTGGGAAAAAGTGTTTATTTTGAAGAAGAAGAGTATGAAATAGCCGTTGCTTCGGAAGAAAGAGAAAATATTGCTTTGCTAAAAAATAATGAATTGCCCCAAAAAACAAGCACATTAATTGTGGATTATGTTTATGTCAATCCGACCGAGTATAAAGTGCGGATTTCAAAAAAAGACAATGAGCAAGAAATACTTGTTTTTTCCGAATTATTTGATTCGCGTTGGCATGCTTATTATCATGACAATAAGTTAATAGACACTAAAAAACATTTGAAAGTGAACATTTACGCAAACGCTTGGATTATAGATAGAGCTGGAGAATATGAGATAAAAGTCATTTATACACCACAGAAGATTCTTGAGATTGGTAAAAAGATATCGCTGACAACTGTAGCTGGATTATTAATAATTTATGTTTTTGTGAAAATAAAAAAGAGGAGATATGTCAATTGAAACTGGTTTTTATTGGTTTGTATTTGTGTTTTTTGTTTACCTTTTTTTAATAAAAAAGAAAGTGAAAATTAGTCTATTCTCGCGCAATTGCCTGTTTTTGTTTTTTCTTGGAATTTTTTTGTATGCGTTTAATTTCACAAAAGCCGCCGAGTTTTCTTTTAGACTCTCTTTTGTATTTTTATTAATTTATTTTCTTTTTGGTGTTTTATTGGTGAAAAGAACAAAATGATTGCATTTATTTATCTGGGATTATTTGTCGCTGTTTTTTTTCGGATTAAAAGTATGTATTTGTTTTTAGTTTCTGTATTAGTTTTGTTTCTGTCTGTTTTAGTTTTAATTTTGGGAGGAGTAAATTTAGGATCAAATTTAGTCATGTACGCTTATTTTTTGTCAATTATAGGTTTAGTTAGGTATTTTTTAGAAATCAAAAATGGGTAAAATTAGATTCTTATTGCTTCTTTTAGCGCTTGCAGTTGTTTATTCCAGTTTTTTGTTGCCCGGAATAAGGGTTGCTAACGATTTCCCTGATGTCGCGGAGGAAGTATTAAAAACTGGTTATGATATGCCTCGTATTTGGACTGGAGAGTATAACGGTTTTGGGAATTACGCAATTTCCACCATGTGGGCGTGGCCTATGAATTTTTTGTATGCTTTAGGAGCGCAAATTGGATTGCCATTTAGTCTTTTATACAGAATTTTGGGTTTTTATTTATTTTTGTTTTTGGGTATTTATTCTTTGTCAAAATTGTTAAATCTGTATGAAATTGGCAAAAATGGAAAATTAGTTGCCACTTTGTTTTATCTTGCAAATACTTATATCGTGCTTGTGATTGATGGCGGTCAGTATTTGATTGCTTTGGCATATGCATTTTTGCCTTTTTGCTTTTTTAGTTTTATAGAATCACAAAAAAAATCGTTTTATAAAAAACTGCTTGCCGCTTTGTCTATCACCATACTTGGGTATTTTGATATCAGGTTTGTTTATGTGTTGTTTTTGCTAATGTTTTTTTATATTTTTGTTACCATAGTTTTTTCTTCATTTAAAGATTCACTAAATAAGTTATTTGAATTTTTCAAAACTTTTTTAGTACTTGGTTTTGTTTTTGTGACGTTTAATTTTTATTGGCTTTTGCCTGCGCTTCTGGTTCAACCTCCATCTTTGCCGCTTGGTTATGACAGGTTGTCTCAAGTTCGGGAATTAAGTTTTGCGAGTCTAAGTCATGGACTTTTTGTTATTTCTCCCCACTGGCACAAAAATAATTTTGGCGAAATAGCAAAAATAAATTCATTTTTTGGCATGATTGCGATATTTGTTTTTTTGACTCCAATTTTTGTTAGACGCAACAAACATGTCGCTTTTTGGTTTTTGATTTGTTTGGTATTTGTATTTTTAGTTAAAGGAAGTAAAGAACCATTTGGGTCTATATACGAATGGCTTTTTTTAAATATACCGGGTTTTTCTATGTTTAGAGATCCAACCAAGTTTTTCTTTTTGGTTTGTCTTTCCTTTGCGGTATTGCTTGGTTTTTCTATAACTGTTTTAGAGAAAAAATATAAATTAATTTTGAAAATCAAAAATATTTCAATTCCATTTTTTACCTCATCTTTTTTGTTTGTTTGGTTTTTGTTGATGTATCCAACATATACAAACTTAATGACAGGAACCTTGTCAAAACCGATTTATTTAAATGAATTTGAAAAGATTAAGAAACATTTACTGGATGATCAAGGTTTCGGCAGGGTTCTGTGGTTGCCTCAAAGACCGCCTCTTGGTTATGCCGCTTTGGAAAATCCTTCTGTTTCTGCGTATGAATTGATCAAAATTAGGCCTTTTGCGACAGGCATAATAGGCACATATGAAACAATGAATTTTCTGAGAGATTCGTCTTATATGGATAAATTTTTGGATATGGCAGGTATCAAATATGTCGCTTATCCTTTTTATGATATTAGGAAAAAGGAAGTTTCAGAGGATGAGAGGAATTATTATTTTACTTTTTTAGATCAGCTAAAAAACACTAAATGGTTTGGCAATTTAATATACGATTATCCGGTTGCCTTTTTGCAAACTAAAAGCAACAAGGATCTTATATATCTTGCCAACGAAACAGTTGGTGTTGTAGGCAGTGACAAGATTTATGAAGAAATTGATTTTTTGGATGCGGATTTGTCAAAAAATCCGCTTTTGTTTATTGAAGAATCGCACAATCTAAGTTCTTATGTCAAAAGTGGAGATATTCGCAAAGTAATTTTGTATAACAAAAATTTGCTTGATTTATACCTCTCCTTTATTGACACTGGCAGATATGTCTTCCCTTCTAAAAATTTGGACTTTTCGCCCTCGCAAAGCTTTTGGTGGAAAAGAGAAAGCATGGATTTTGTTTGGTGGAGATCTTTTTTGCAGGAAAAATATTTAATAGATAACACGGATTTTGATTATGGTGGCGGTTGGGCTATTGCCGAAGGAGAATCTGAACTTGAAATTATTGATCAATCTTTCAAAAAGCAAGGCGATCTTTATGCAAGAGTTTTGTTTAGCAAAAAAGGAGGAAAAGTAAGTTTTTTGCAGAGCGGCAAAGAGATTGGTTCGATACAAACAAAAGTTGAAAATCCGAGGGAGATTATCAGGACTGTTAAAGGGTATGGAGATACCAAAGATAAAGAGTTAACTTTTTATGATTCTAATTTTTTGTGGGTTAAGGTGGGGGAGCTGATATCTGATGAAAGTATAACAATAAAAACCCAAGGTGATTTGAATGTTATTAACGCGTTAGTTGTGATTGAGAAAGATGAATTGCAAAAAATAATTTTTTCTACTAAGGATATTGAAATAAATCAATGGGAGAATATGAACCTAAAAGACAAAAAAAATCTGTTTTCGCAAAATGTTTCTAACACTGCAACTTTGTCCTACCGTAAATTAAATTCCACTGAGTATTTGCTGAATGTGAAAAATTTAAATAGTAGAGCAACTATTGTTTTTACCAATACCTATGACAAATTATGGATCCTAAATTCGAGCCAATCTCTGCCCGTGTATAGTTTTGCAAATGGTTTTGTTGTTTCAAATTCTGGGGAATATAAAATTTTTTATTACCCTAACAAATTTGTTGAAATTGGCTTTTATGTCAGTGTGTTTTTTGTAACATTTATTTTGATTGTATTCATTTCGAGTTTTCTTACATTCAAAATTACAAACAAAAATGAGAGAAAGTAGACGAATTTCATAATTTGTGGTTGTCTAAAAAATTTTAGTTTATGCGTTTTGGAAATTTTGCATATAAATATCTAAAAACTGTTTTGCAATCCAAGACTCTGAAAGATTCTTCCTTGACTTCAGTCGCCACATTGATTAATGGAGCTTTGGGAGCATTTTTTTATATTTATTTGGCAAGAGTTTTAGGTCCTTCAGATTTTGGCATTTTTAGCGTTGCCATTGTTACTCTTACTTTGGTTGCGGATATCACAGATTTTGGAACAAATACCGGAATTGTTAATTTTGTTTCAAAATATGTAAAAGTTGATTCCAATAAAGCCTATCAATTTTTGAAATTGGCTTTGAAAATAAAAATAATTGTCAGCATTTTTGTCATTGTTATTGGCAATTTTTTGGCTTCTTATCTTGCGCGCTCTGTTTTTTCCAAGCCTGAGTTGGAGTTTCCTTTAAGATTAGTCTTTTTGGGAGTGGCGGCTACGCATTTGTTCACTTTTGCAATATGCGCGCTTCAAGCGCATCAAAAATTTTTAAGTTGGAGCTTTTTGCAAATATTTATCAATGGATTAAGACTTTTGTCAATCTTTTTGGTTGGATACCTTTGGTCATTGAATGTTGTTAATTCAATTTTGATTTATTTGATATATCCTTTTATTGGATTTTTACTGGTTTTTGTTTTTATTCCCAATTCTTTTATAAAAGTAAAAAATGAAAATAAAAGATTTGAGGAGTTTTTTGCTTATAACAAGTGGGTTGCCAGCTTTGCGATAATCGCGGCTTTAAACTCCAGATTGGATACATTTATAACAGCAAGACTTTTGGATAGTATGCAAGTTGGGATATATTCTGCCGCAAATCAGCTTGTGCAGGTTGTTCCTCAAATTGTTGGAGCGATAGGCGCTGTGCTTGCTCCTAAAATTGCCGCTTGTAAAAACAAGAAAGATTTAGCTTCTTACCTTAGGAAAGTGCAGGTTATGGTTTCGGGCATCGCTTTTCTGGGATTAGTTTCAATACCTGTTGCTATTTATTTTATACCTGTCTTGTTTGGTTCTGAATATTTGCCTTCTATAAATGTGTTTATCATACTTATGATATCGATGCTGATTTTTCTTGTCGCAGTGCCTATTCATCAGACAGTATTTTATTTCTTTCAATATCCTAAATTGTTTTCATGGATTGCCATTGTTAATTTGTTGATTAATGCGATTTTGGGATGGTTTATGATCAGTTCATATGGTGTTGTCGGAGGCGCTTTGACGGTTTTGGTTGTGCAGTGTATTAGTTTTATAATTCCTGCTTGGTGGGTATTATGTAAACTAAAAGAGAAATAAACTTATGTCTATTTGGTCACATACTGTTGTAAAAAACGAGGATAGATATATTTGGTATTCCCTGATGAGCGTTATTGATTATGTGGATAGAATGCTTGTTTGGGATACAGGTAGCACTGATAAAACAATAGATATAATCAGGCATATTCAAAAGCGGTTTCCCAAGAAGTTGGATTTTGTTGAAGTTGGTGATGTCTCGATTGATGAATTTACTCATGTAAGGCAACAGATGCTCGAACAAACAAAATCTGATTGGGTATTAATACTGGATGGAGATGAAGTTTGGTGGGACGATTCGATAAAAAGAATTACCGATTTAATAAACTCTCATGGGCATTTGTTTGAGTCAATAATAACAAGATATGTAAATGTTGTGGGAGATATATATCATTACCAAGAAGAAGCGGCGGGCAAATATTCCATAGACGAGCATAAGGGGCATGTAACAATTAGGGCTATGAACATGTCGATTCCAGGTCTTAAGGTGGATAAGCCGCATGGACAGCAGGGATTTTTTGATAAAAATGGAATACTTATTCAATATAGAGACTACAATAAAAGAAAATATATTCCAGAGCTTGGATATATGCATTTTACTCATCTGCCTAGATCGACAAGAAGAGAAAGTGAAGCTAATGTTCCGAAACGTTTGATGAAGTACAAACATGAGATAGGAATTTCATTTCCAAAAGATTTCTATTACCCCGAAGTTTTTTTTCGAGAAAGGCCTGAGATAGTTGATTCGGTTTGGAGGAAAATGGACATGCAATTTTTTTTGTCTTCCTTGATTCAAACACCTTTAAGAAAGATAAAAAGAAGAATTTACGAAGGCAAAGGCGGTTATTGATTTAGTTATTGAAATAATTCTTAAACCACAGCTCCAGCGTTAATAGACTCCAAAGTTTTGGTCCAAAATCATTTAGAACATTGTGTTTTTCAAACATTTGTTTTATTTCGTCTTTTTCAAAGTAGTTATTTATATGCGCTTTTTTTGATAAAAGTATAGATTTGGCATATATGCCAAGTTTCCCTGAAAACCATTTGGAAAGCGGAATGCTAAATCCTTTTTTTTGTCTGTATAAATTGTCTTTTGGCACATATGGTTCAAGGGCTTTTTTTAGGATGTATTTGTATTGAGTATTTTTGCCGAATCCTTTGACTTTCATGTCAAAAGGTATGCTTGCGGATAGTGCTATCATGCGATAGTCCAAAAAAGGGGCCCTTGCTTCAAGAGATACAGCCATGCTTGCTATGTCAACTTTTGCAAGAAGATCATCAGGAAGATAATATTTCAAGTCCCAATACAATGTTTTATCTCTTGAATCATCTGATATTTTTTGTTCAAAAACTTCTTTTATAAAATTGTCTGAATTTATTTCTTGCGGGTGGAATTTTACAATCTTATTTTTCTCTTTGTTATCAAAATATTTGATATAGCTTAGATATCTTTGATAAAGAGGCAACCTTGATTTTGCTAAAAATTTCTCGACACGCTTGGTTAAATTTGTTTTTAACAATCGAAATAGTATTTTTGCGGCAATTTGCGAGGGCAATTTAGCAATTGCCAATTTATCAATTAATACATCTCTTTTAACTCGTCTGTACCTTTCATAACCGGCGAAGTTTTCATCTCCCCCATCTCCGTTTAATATTACTGTTACGTGCTGGCGGGCGAGATTGCTAATCATGTATGTTATTACAGCGCTTGAATCCGCGTAAGGTTCCTCGTATTGGTAAACAAGTTTTGGCAATATCTCAACATCGGCAGGTTTTGCCATGAGTTCTATGTGGTTTGTGTTGTATCTTTTTGAAACTTTTTGGGCGTATTTTCTTTCGTCGTATTCTTCGTCTTCAAAACCTATTGTGAATGTGTTTATTTTTTTGTTTGAGTTCCTTGCCATCATTGCGACAATGGCGCTTGAATCAACTCCTCCAGAGAGAAAAGCTCCGATCGGCACATCCGAGATCATTCTTATTTTTGTTGCTGATTCAAGGGTGTTTATAATCTTTTGTTGTAATTCGGTTGTTGTAAGATCCGTTTTATTGCTAAAGTCAATATCCCAATATTTAAAAATTGATAGTTTTTTTTGATTTATATCGCAAATTAAATAATGACCTGGCGGCAGTTTTTGTATGCCACTAAATCCGGTTTGCGGCGCTGGACAATATCCAAAAGTCAAATAATTGCAAATCGCATCCCAATCGATATCTTTCTTGATCTCCTTTTGAGTTAATATCGCTTTTAATTCCGAAGCGAATATGAAGCAATTGTTGCTGAAATAGTATTTAAATGGTTTTTCTCCAATTCTGTCTCTAGCGGCAAATAAAATATTTTTTGTTTTGTCATAAATGGCAAACGCAAACATTCCGTTTAAATGTGACAAACATGATGTTTTGTATTTGTCGTAAAGAGCAAGTATTACCTCCGTGTCTGTTTTAGATTTGAATTTATATCCAAACTTTTCCAACTTTTTTCTCAGGGTCAAAAAATTGTATATTTCGCCATTGAATGTGATAATGTATTTGTTTTTAAAATCCATTGGCATGTGACCATTTTTTGATAAATCTTGGATCGCCAGCCTTCTATTTACCAAGCCTACATTCCCATTTGGACTTATATAAATTCCTTCATCATCAGGTCCTCTATGCGCTAGCAGGGAAGACATACTTTGTAATGAATTTGTATCGATTTGATTTGAGTTTAAATATACTTTGCCGGCGATGCCGCACATATATCTAGTATAATTTAAATAAGTATGGATTTTGTAGGCAAAAAAACTTTGGAGGTAATGAATAAAGCCAGAAATTATAATTCTTGGCTTTTTAGATTAATAAAGCCATATCTTGGCAGAAATGTTTTAGAAATAGGTTCTGGTATTGGAAATTTCACCAAAATGCTTGCTGAAGTTTCGGATGTTTATGCTTCAGATGTGGATGAGTATTATCTTTCTTATCTGAAAAAGAATTTCAAGTCTGTCAAAAGCAAATATGTGAATATTGAAACTGGAGTAAACAGATATGGCAAGATTAAATTTGACTCTATTTTGTGTATGAATGTTTTGGAACATATAAAAAATGATCAGGAAGCTATTTCTCATATGTATGGTTTTCTAAAACATGGCGGCACGCTTATACTTATAGTTCCAGCTTTTATGTTTGCTTATGGAAAACTTGATGAGAACTTGGGTCATTATCGGAGATACACAAGGTGCGAATTAGAAAAAAAGTTGAAAAAGTTGGGCTTTTTTGTTTTGGAAAGCAGATATGTGAATTTTATTGGCATTTTTGGTTGGTGGTTCAATTCGAAGTTGGTTAAATCCGATATTATTCCTGCATCTCATTTGTCATTCTTTGACAAAATTTTTGCCCCGTTTTTGTTTATTGAAAAGTTTATAAAGTTTCCTGTTGGACTTTCTGTGTTTGCAGTTGCGCAAAAAAAATGAAATGCTAGTTTCTATTATTATTCCAGCTTACAATGAAGAAAAAACAGTTGGCAAACTTTTGGAGAAAGTCAAAAAGGTTGAGTTTGGGAATGGAATATCAAAAGAAATTATTTTGGTAAATGACGCTTCAATTGATAAAACACTTGATATAGTAAAAAAATTTGAAGGTATAAAGGTAATCAATCACAAAAAAAATTTAGGCAAAGGAGCTGCAATTAGAAGCGGAATTAAAGTTTCCAATGGAGATATCATTGCGATACAAGATGCGGATTTGGAATATAATCCTTCAGATCTTGTTAGACTTGTTAAATTGGTTTATCAAAATATTGCGGAGGTTGCCTATGGAACCAGATTGCAAAATTATCCCCTAAAGATAATAGGAGCAAAAAAAACTCCACTTGTAACTCATTATCTTGGCAATAAATTTTTGACTTTTTGCACTAACTTATTGTATGGCTCGCGTATAACAGACATGGAAACTTGTTATAAAGTTTTTAAAAGGTCAGTGTTGTCAGGTATAAAAATTAAGTCCAATCGTTTTGATTTTGAGCCTGAAATCACAGCAAAGATTCTAAAAAAAGGAATCAAAATTCATGAAATACCTATTAGTGTTAAACCAAGAGGATACGAAGAAGGCAAAAAAATTTCTTGGAAAGATGGACTTATTGCGCTTTGGACATTAATTAAGTTTAGATTTTCAGATTAACTCATATGGATGTAGCAATAATTAGCTTTTACAGAGGTATAAATAATCGTGGCGTGGAAAGGTGGGTGAATGATTTAACTGGCAATTTGTCGGGCAAATGCGATTTTACTATTTATCAAAATAGCAATTTGCCGGCTTGTCGCGGAGTTGAAATTGTGAATGGTGATGTTACTTATCAAAGAAAGATCGTAAAAAGCAAATTGCTTAAAAGGTTTTTTATTGATTATGATTCTTTGAAGATTTTGCATTTTTGTTTCAAGATTTTGCCAAAGTTGATTTTTAGAAAACACCAGATAATTATTCCCACGGATGGCGGTTGGGAAAGTGCAATTGTAAGGATTATTTGTTGGCTAACTGGCAAAAAGATGATTATTGTTGGGCATGCCGGAGTTGGTTATGACGATCTGAATAATTTGTGGTGTTTCCCTGATTGTTTTGTTGCATTGTCAAAATATGCTTTAATGTGGGCAAGAAAAGCGAATCCGTTTGTGAAGTTAATGCAAATACCAAACGGAGTTGATACAAATTTTTTTGTTCCTTTTACAAAACCAAAAAACGGCAGAAATGTTTTGTGTGTTGGTGCATTGACAAAAGATAAAAGAATTGATTTGGTAATTAATGCGGTGGCGAAAATTCCAGATTTAAATTTAACTATTGTTGGAGAAGGCGAGGAAGAGAGTTATCTAAAGAATTTGGCTTTTGATAAATTAGGCAAAAGGGCAAGTTTCCTGCGAGTTTCTTTTGATGAAATGCCCAAATTGTATCAAAATTCTGATCTTCTGATATCTGCGTCAACTAAACATTTTTCATTTGAAATGGTTTTAATAGAAGCCATGGCTTGCAATCTTGCCGTGATTGCAAATGACGATCCTATTAGACGCGAAATTGTGGGCAATGCCGGATTTTTAGTGGATCCCACAAAAGAAAACGAGTTTATTAGATTAATCAAAAAGGCTTTGAGTACAAATTGGAAAGATGTGCCAAGAAAAAGGGCTGAGATGTATTCTTGGAACAAAATAGCTGGTAAATATTATCAATTGTTTGAAAGTATATCCATGTAGAGCTTATGACTAAATTGTCGGTTAACATAATTACCTTAAATGAAGAAGAGAATATTAAGACTTGTTTGGAGTCTATAAAAGATATAGCTTATGAGATTATTATTGTTGATTCTGGCAGTAGCGATAGAACTATTGAAATTGCAAAAAAATATACCAAGAAAATCTTTTATCGAAAATTTGACGATTATTCTTCTCAGAAAAATTTTGCTTTAGAAAAAAGCTCTGGAGAATGGATATTGTCTTTGGATGCCGATGAAGAGATTAGTCAGGATTTGGCAAAAGAGATAAAACAAGCAATCAAAAAAGACAATTGCAATGGTTTTTATATTTCTAGAAAAAACATACTTCTTGGCAAAGTGATAAATCATACAAGATGGAGTCCAGATAAGCATATATGGCTTTTCCGAAAGGGTTTTGGCAAATGGGTTGGAGAAATACATGAGGAAGTTTTAGTTGATGGCAATACCCTAGAGTTAAGCGGTTCTAAGATTCATCATTCTTACTCAACTGTGACTGAATTTCTTGCCATGACGAATGATTATACTTCAAAAATAGCTTTAAGCGAGCATAAAAAAGGACATAGGTTCTCTTTGTTTAAATTGCTAATCGCTTTTCCGCGATCGTTTATCGGTAGGTATTTTATGAAGATGGGATTTTTGGATGGTTGGCGCGGGTTTGTCTTGTCTTATATGATGGGAATATATAGGATGATTACGGTAGTCAAATTATGGGAAATATCGCAAAAAAAATTGCAAAAAGAGAAAGTGTGATTTTAGTTTTTGTAATTTTTGTTGGTTTGCTTTTGAGATTGATAAATATCGATCAATCTTTGTGGCTAGACGAAGCAATAGGGGCTTTAGCGGCAAGAGATTACACTTACTCTGGGATTTTGGACGAGTTTATCAAATTTGATAATCATCCTCCTTTTTATTATATTGCTTTAAAATTTTGGATTAACCTTTTTGGTCAAAGCGAAATCGCTATCAGATCTTTATCTGTTTTTTTTGGGATTTTAACGATTTATTTAACATATCAAATTGCAAGACTTTTTGACGAAGTAAAAAAAAGCGTTTTTGAATTTAGTTTCCCATTTTTGGTGGCATTTTTAATGTCGATTTCGCAATTTGCCGTATACTTTTCTCAGGAAGCAAGAATGTATCAAATGGCCGCTTTTTTTGCCGCTTGCGTGTTTTACTTTTTTTTGCTTGCTTTGAAAAATGACAAAAAAATTTATTGGTTTTTGTTTTCTCTCAGTTCAATAGTTTTACTTTATACAGATTATTTGCCCATTTTTTTTCTTCCTGTTCCTTTTTTAATTTTGCTTTTTTACAAATCTAAATACAAACTTTTGATTAAACCTTATTTAATATCTTTGGCGCCAGTTTTTTTTGTTGGTCTTTTATGGTTGCCAACTTTTTTTGAGCAAGTAAAAAACTATCAATATCTGCTTAGTGATTTTAGTCAATGGAAAAGTGTGGCGGGTGGGATATCGCCAAAAGAGATAAGCCTTTTGTGGGTAAAAATAATTGGCGGCAGAATCTCCTTCTATCCAAAATCTCTCTATTATGGTTTGGTAATTGCCGTTTCAATACCTGTTTTTTATGTGATTTTGCGAGGCGCTTTAAGAAAAAGCTTGATTCCTGTTTATTTGTGGATTGTAACGCCTGTTCTGTTGTGCATTTTAGCTTCGTTTTTTTTCCCGGCTTTTAATTATTTTAGGTTTGTTTTTATACTTCCCGCTGTTTTTATATTAATTGCTTATGGAATAGTTAATCTTAAAAATCAAAAAATCGCGCAAATTTGTTTTTTAACCATTTGCGTTTTTTTTCTGATACAAAATGGTATTTATATATTTGATTCCAGGCAACAAAGGGAAAATTGGCGGGAGGTTGTAAAATATGTGGAAAAAGAGCGCGACTATCATAAACTTGCAATTTTTTCTTTTCCTGAGCCTTTTGCGCCTTATCGATGGTACTCCAAAGGTTTAATTAGATCTGTTGGAGGAATTGACAAATTAGGTTTTGACTTGCAAGCAACAAAAAAGAAGGTAGAAAATGCAATTGCCGGCAAAGACACTGTTTATTATTTTGAGTATCTTCATGAATTGACAGATCCTAATAAAGTTATAGAACAAATTATTATTCACAATGGATATTCTGTAGCCTCTCGAAAAGATTTTGTGGGAGTTGGGATTGTTACCACATATGAAAAGAAATGATTTGTTTTTTTACTTTTTTTTGTTTTTCATATTTTTAATTCACGCTTTTTTATTGCTCAACTTAAATTTTTTCCCTTATCCTGAAATATTTATTTACACTTACCTTACAAAAATTGGACTTTTGCCGTACGCGCAGATAATGGATCAACATTTTCCTGGTTTGTTTTTCTTCCCTGTTAATTTTGCCACTATTGGTTTTGATACAGTTGAAGATTATAGATTTTTGCAAATTCTGCTTGTCTTTTTTAATCACGTTTTAATTTATTTAATAGGCAAAAAAATTTTTGTTAGCGTAAAAAAAGTTTTTTTTGTGAATTTGCTTTATTTAATTTGGCAACCATTTTTTGAAGGATATGTTTTGTGGATAGATTCGTTTGTAGTGCCTTTGTTTTTATTGTCTTTTCTGCTTTTGGTTAACGCTAGAAATAAAATTTTTTATTTTCTTGCCGGCTTGGTATTGGGAATTGCGATAGTTTTTAAGCAAGTAGTTGCTCCATTAGTTATCTTGATCTGGCTTTATTTGTTGAAAACTTCAAATGAGAAAAAAGACGTCTTTTGGTTTAGTCTTGGAGCTTTTCTGCCTGGTTTTCTAATGTGCTTGTACTTTATTCATATTGAAGTGTGGCAAGATTTTTGGTACTGGACTGTGATTTTTAACTTAACTGTTTTTGCCGAACTTGGCAGAAAATATCCATCGCCGGGCGAATTTATCAAAAGCTTGATGGTATTTGGTTTTGCTTTTTTTGCGCCTTTTGTTCTCTGCTTTAGAAACAAGCTTGGCAAAGAAATATTTTTAGTTTTTGTTTTTATGATTGGCAGTTTGTTTTTTGCTTATGCCAGATTTGATTATGTGCATTTTCAACCTGCGCTTCCCTTTGCTTTGATGCTTTTGGTTTACACCTTTAATTTGATTTTAGTTAAAAAAATAATATTTGTTTATCTTGCGATTTCTTTGATTGTTGTCTTTTCTTCTCTGAGATTTGTTTTTGGCAACAAGGTTTATTTTTTTACCGATCATGAAATGACTTTGTCAAAATCAGTTCGGAAATATGCTTTGCCTAACGAGCCAATTTTTGCTATGGCGACTACGCCTCATATATACTATTTGACCAATACCAGACCAGCCGGGAATGTTTTTGTTTTTCATTTTGATTGGTTTATGAGAATTGCCGAAGATAAAATATTAGATGGAATTAAAACAGAAAACCCTAAAGTAATATTGCGCGATAGCTCGGCAGAGGTATCAGGTAGAAACTTGGTTGAATATATGCCAAGAATACAAGAGTACATAAATTCACGCTATACTGTAGTGGACAAGATAGGCGCTGTAGATATTCTAGTTCCAAATGAAAATAGCAATTGATGTATCACAGGTAGTTTATGAAACAGGGGTATCTGTTTATACCAAGGAATTGGTGAAGCACCTGCTTTTGTTGGATAACAAGAATGAATATTTGCTATTTGGTGGAAGCTTGAGGGGTGTTCACAAATTAAAAGCTTTTTTTGATTCTTTGGGATTTCACCAAAATTTGAAGACCAAAATAATTCCAATTTCTCCAAGTATGGCTGATTTTATATGGAACAGAGTTCATAGGTTGCATATTGAGAAAATAATTGGCAAAGTGGATGTTTTTCATTCTTCTGATTGGTCACAACCGCCAAGCAATGCTTTTAATGTAACTACTATTCATGATCTTTCACCTATAAAATACCCTGAATACACTCCCAAAAAGATCGTCTCGGTTCACAAGTCCCGCTTATCAAGAGTCAAAAAAGAATGTGATGTTATTATTGTTCCATCAGAAACAACAAAGAAAGATTTGCTAGATATAGGTTTTAATATATCCAAAATTCATGTTGTTTACGAAGCTTTACCTAACAGTTTCAAAAAAGCAAGCAAATATCAAATTGCCAAAATTAGGAAGAAGTTGGGCATTCGTGAAAAATATTTGCTTTGTTTTGGCAGGAATCCAAGGAAAAATCTAAGGTCTGTCATAGATGCGTTTTTTTCGCTTAAGAGTGAAGATTTAATTTTAGTGGTGGTGGGAGAAAATCAAAATTTTCACGAAGATTCTAATCGCGTGAAAAGTATCCCTTTTGTTGAAGCAGAGATGTTGCCGGCATTATACTCAGGAGCAGAGGCGCTTGTGTACCCGTCTATTTATGAAGGGTTTGGGTTGCCGGTACTTGAAGCTTTTGCTTGTGAAATTCCGGTTGTTGCCACAAATTACGGAAGCATAGCGGAAGTGGGAGGCAAGGCTTATGTGGGGGTTGATCCGTTTGATGTGTCTAGTATATCAGCGGGTATTGTGAAAGCTTTTGCGAAAAAAGAACAATTAATAAAAGAAGGTGTTAAAAGGCTTGCAATTTATTCTTGGGAGAAAACAGCAAAACGAACCTTGAAGTTATATGAGTTGTGTGTGCAGCCTAAATAGCTCAAATAAATATATAATTTATGATTACTATAGGTATAGACGGAAATGAAGCCAATACCGCTCAAAAAGTTGGCATACACATGTATGCATATAAGTTGTTATGTGCTTTAAACACACTTAATTTGTCGTCAAAAAACAAAATTCATTTTAAGGTTTTTTTAAAAGAGATTCCCGGACGCGATTTGCCAAAGGAAAATGAGTATTGGTCGTATAAAATTTTGAAGGGAGAGAAACTTTGGATTCTTAAAAAACTTATGCCTCAACTTTTGTTTAAGGAAAGATTAAATCTCTTTTTTTCACCAAGCCATTATTTGCCTTTGGCGGCTTCTTGTCCTATGATATGCGCCATAACTGATCTTGGTTATCTCAAAAATCCCGAACAATTTTCAAAAAAAGACTATTGGCAGTTGAGGTATTGGAGTGCTATTTCTATATTTTTGGCGAAAAAAATTATTGCAATATCTAAATCAACTGCTAAAGATATTGTACGACAATACAGTTTTTCCCGAAATAAAGTTTCAGTAACTTATTTGGGTTATGATAAAGACCAATTTAATTTAAATATTAGTCAGAATCTTGTGCGACGCACAATCAGCAAACTTAATTTACCTAAAGATTATATTTTGTATATAGGTTTGCTTAAGCCAAGTAAAAATTTGGAGGGTTTGATTGAGGGATTTTCCTTGCTAAAGAACAAATACTATGGGATAAATTTAGTGGTAGCAGGGAAAAAGGGTTGGTTGTATGAAACCATCTTTGAAAAAGTAAAAAAATTAAACCTTAAAGAGCGTGTAATATTTACAGATTACATAAAAGAAGAATATAAAGCTCCACTTCTAAAAGGCGCAAAAGCCTTTGTCTTGCCTTCATTCTGGGAAGGATTTGGGATTGATGTTTTATCCGCTTTTGCTGTAGGGACTCCCGTGATTATTAGCAATGTTGGTAGCCTTCCTGAAGTTGGAGGCGATGCCGCAATTTATATAGATCCATATGATCCGGAATCAATTGCCAAGGCTATGGAGTATGTTTTGGGACTTTCCCAGAGAGAATATAATAGTTTGGTGAAGAAAGGGTTAAATCAAGTTTCACGTTTTTCATGGGATAAGACAGCCAGAGAAACGCTCAATATTATGACCGAAGCTATCTTTTCAAAATGATTTTATCAGAGAATATTAAAATTACTAAAGAAGGTATTGTTTTCACGGATAAGCATGGACGAGTTTTGCCTTTTGGAATAGCGCTTCGAAAAGTGTCAGATAGAATCTTTTCTTGGTGGATGGATTTTAAACTTTATTTAATTCATTTGGTTAGTGAGACTATTCCATCTCATAATTTTAGGAAATTTGTGTTTAGACGTGCAGGAGTAAAAATTGGCAGAAAGTCAGTAATTCATATGGGTTGCAGATTTTTTGATCCAAGGGGAGTTATGATAGGCGAGGATACTATAATAGGTTATCGAGCTTTTTTAGATGGGCGAGCTTTGCTTCGCATTGGTAGTCATGTTGATATAGCTTCTGAGGTTTTGATATATAATTCCGAGCATGATATTAATGATCAATATTTCAGCGCTATTGAGGAGAAGGTAGAGATTTCTGATTATGTTTTCATAGGTCCCCGCGCTATTATACTTCCAGGTGTTAAAATTGGTTATGGTGCTGTTGTTGCCGCTGGCGCTGTGGTTACACGTGATGTTCCTGATTATGCTATAGTTGCTGGTGTCCCAGCCAGAGTTATAGGTGAGAGGAAGAATAAAAACTTAAAGTATATTTTGGGGAGAGCCAGACTCTTTCAGTGATATGTATGAGAAAATTCGCAAAGTACCTGTATATTTTTTTTAGCTTTTGTTTTGTTTTTTATGCTTTGTTATCCATACCTTCTTTCCCGCCACCGGCGCGAGACTTTTTGCAGTCAGAAGAACCAGCCGATGTTGAGACTCCGTTAAGAAAAGCTTATTTCACAAATTTGACTCGCGCTGAAGTGATTGAGCATTATAATCAAGTTTATAAAAATAAGTTTTTTGGCTTTAGTTTTCCAAATGTGAGATTAAATTATCCGCCTGAGGAAGCTCAGACCATAATAAGAGATCAAACCCGAAGCACTTTTCTTGAAGAACTAGTTCATCCTTTACGCAGTTCTTTATATATAAATGGATTTGAACCCAAAGAGGAAAAAGACAAGATAATTGTTAATGGTCAAGACTGGCGTCAGAAAGTAACTGTTAGATATGTACCAAGCCCTGCTCCTGCCAGGGTAATTGTTGCTTTAATTATTATTGCATTTGTGCCTCTTTTGACGAATATGCTAGTCCGTTTGGCAAAAGATTATTATTCTTTATTATCTAAAAATATTGTCAAAAAATG
>JANWVB010000049.1 GCA_025057695.1 Patescibacteria group bacterium | reverse complement strand
AGTTTATTTCTGTGTAATTGTTTGCGATTTCATTTTCAATATATGATATTAGAATTTTGGAGACGTGTTCTTCTTTTTTAATATTTGCGCTATAGCCTGCATGCACTATGATTTTGGGTTTGTTTTTTTCTAATGCTTTTATTGTTTGTATTTCATAATCTAATCTTAATGGATGTTCAAGGACATATGGGAAATCATAAAAGAAACGACTTGGACTCTTTCTGCGGGAGTAATAGTTTATTTCAGGTTGCATTCCAGTTACAAACACATAATCTTCTTTGGATGTTATTTTTTCTATTTCTTTTGCGACTATAGGAGATTGGCTAAATATTTTATTTCTATAGTGGAAGTAATTAATATCATTTGTGGCATTAAGGTATAAAAATGAGATTCCAGGCAAACAGGTGAGCAGTATTGAAAACACAACGAACACATTCGCAAAAAGTTTCCCAAACTTGTCGATTTCTTCAATTTTTTTTACAACTTCTAAAATCAGTCCGGTTGTAATCAGGCTTATTATTGGAATAATTATTATAAAATAATGCCCGTAAGGGGCATTAATAAGGTATAACCATGCCAGTGTAAAAAGTAACAGTGCCCACAATGTTTTGTTTTGTTTGTGTTTGGCGAACATTCCCCAAGCAATCAAGGATGTTGTCGCGAACCAGTTTATAAAAAGAGAGATGGAAATTAAAACTGCGTTTTGTGTTGGGAAATTCTTAAGGTAATGCAAATTAAATATTAACGTTTCATAAAACGAGGCGCCTTTGTCTTGGATAATTACAGGCAAAAGTATGAGCGCCGAAGAGGCAAGATTGCCAATTGTAAAGTATAAAATAGGCGATAAGACAGTTTTGTTGGCGCGGAATTCCTGGTAAAACCAGATCAAGGTTAATATGACCAATGGGGAAAGGGCGATTTGTTTGGACAAAAGAGTAAAAGACACAAAAAAGCCATAAATAAACCACTTTGCGAAAATGTGCTTACTGTTTTTAAAGTAGACATAAATGAAAAGACAAATTGTCAAACCTGTTAACATGGGTATTTCGGTGTTGGCGTAAAAGGGGGTTAGAATTGGGTGAACAAAAAAAGCATTAAATAAAAACATGGCAATAAACATAGATTCTTTGTCAAATAATTTTTTAGATATTAATCCTGTTAAAACCATCGAAAGAAAACTTAAGGTTGCAAATATTATTCCAAGCGGGATGGTGTTGTATGGGTTTTTACTTATCCAATTTGCAAGAATGTAAAAATAATAAATTACCGGTGGTTTATGATCAAACACATCCTTGTAAAGAACTTGCCCGTTAACTATTTGTTGCGCTACATATCCATATGCGCCTTGATCTCTTTCCAGTGGAGCGCCTATTGAATTTATTCTAAATGAGATGAAAAACAAGAATAGCAATAACCACAAGAAGAGTATTTTAATTTCGATATTTTTTAATTTTTTTAACATTTAACAAATAAGAAAAACAGAAAATAGCATATTTGTTTTAGTTTAAATTGTATTTTGACTTGTTTTAATTGGTAGATAATTTTTAGTTGTAATTAATGTTAATGTTTTTTCTTGATACGTTATACGTTTAAGGAAGGATCAAATTTCTCATCTCTAATTACAACTTGCCAACAGGATAATTTGATGTATTGATTTTGCTTGATTCGCTTCTTTTTAGAAAATTCTCAAGCTGTTCCACTCAAAAGATCTAAGGTTTGTGCCTAAAAAACTTTCCAGTACAGCTATCACTGCCCAAAGAGAGAAAGCGACAACAATGCCGATTACCGACTTGAATATCCTATCTTTGGCTTCCTCGATCGCATTTTTATCTCCACCTGATTGAATCCATTTAATAGCTCCTTGCAAGAAATTAAAAAAGAAATAAAGAACTGCAATGACGAGGGCGATTAATATAGCCGCGGAAATAAACCCTTCAAAAAAACTAGTGCCATTTCTTGTTTGCAGGTTGTTATTTAATACAGGATTTCTTATTTGTGCATGTACTGCAGAATAAAAAGTAACCATGGTTGATTAAAGTCTTATTCTGTTAATCATTTCTCCGGGATTTAAAATCAAATCGAAACCTATTAGATAACCAATCAGATCAATTGCGAAACTTGCAGATATTACTACTATAAGTCCTATAGCGCCACTTGTAATTTTGCCTCTTGCTTCTTCGTAAGCGTTTTTGTTTCCGCCAGAACTTATTATTCCATAAGCTCCGCTTAAGAAAACAAAAAGAAACCAAATTGCCGCAATCATTGTCATCAAACCAAGTGTTGAACTTATGAAATTTGTAAATGTTGCGGTTGGGTTGGTTGGGTTTCCTAAATTTCCAAAACCATTTATTGGATTTACTCTGATATTTGATATAGCTAATAGGTTCTCATTCATACTTGTTATTTATCTTGGTGTTGTGATAATTGGGTTTAGAATTGCTGTCGCGTCTCCAAAGAAAATAAGTCCTATCAATGCGGCAATGACGAAAGAGCCGGCAGATACTGCGATTCCAAGTATCGTTTGCCATATTTTGGCCCAAGCATCCGCTATTTGTTTAGAATCGCCACCGGCTGAAATAAAGGAATAGCCTGCAAGTGCAAGATTGATGAGCCCATATATTCCTGCCCCTATTATGATTAGTCGAACCAAAACTGTAATAAATATAGATATTCCAGTAATGTTCCCACCGTCAAATTGGACCACACCAACAGGAGCGGGTATATTCCCGAGTGGATTGTTTTGTACAAGTAAGTTCATCTCTAATATATAAATTATAATATATCAAGAGCTGTGATTTGTTCAATAATACGAACTATGAAAAATGATCCCAACACTAAGGAGAAACCAATAAAAGATGTAGTCAGAGTTTTTTTTGCGTTTTCCATACCTTGAGCGTTTTTTTGACCTGCCGCTGTTAGTATTTGGATACCTGCATAAATAATCATAAAAAAAAATATTATTCCGGCTAAAATAATTGCATTTGACACGAAAATAGACACCATGGTGCCTAGTCCTGTCACCTCTTCTGTGGGATGACGAGTTGTTCCTCCAAAGAGGGCTCTTCCTAAATCAAATGCAAGTTTATCCATCTTTTTTTATAAACTAGAACATTTGCTGAATTTGTTCTATCCCTAGTATTTGCCCAACAATTTGAACTATAAAATAAGATGTAAATATTACTATAAATCCTATAATTGCTGTAGTAAGATTTGCTTGTGCCGCCGCTACTGCCTTTGGATCTCCCTTAGACATTAACAAGCTATATCCTGCAAAAACGATGTATATTAACACAGCAAAGCCAGCAAACCCAAAAACATACGGAATAGCCGCCGCGATAACATTTCCTATATTGCCACCGGCAAATCTGGGTGACAAAGCATTTTCTATTTGAACAAGATCGCTTCTTGTTAATGCCAGATAATTTTGCATGCTATTTGTTTTAGATTGTTAAAAAATTCTCAAAGTATCGGAACCGATCAATCTCAATATAAATACGGCAAATATTAGCATTATAACACCTGATACTGCTGCTCCTAATAGTTCTTTGCCAGCTTGGACCTTTTTTGGATCTCCGGAAGATGTCATTATCATATATCCGGAATAAATTATTAATATTATCCCAATTCCACCTGCAATACCTCCTCCAAAGCGCAGGAATAAACTGACGATATCAACCAATGGATTACTAGCAGAAAGAGAAATGCATCCAATTGCAGTTACAATCCCGTTTGTACTGTCGCATCCCATATGTAAAAAGATTGTAGCACTAAAAACATCAAGATAAAAATAGTTTGTTATAATGAATATGACTATGAATTTTATTTGTTTAATTGAAAGATTAAATAATTGGTCAAAATTTTTTATTAATTTAATGTTCTTTAAATTTTTTTTGATTATTTTTTATTGCTTAATTTTCGTTTTTTTTAAAATTGCGTTTGCTTCAAGTTGTTTAGCCACAGATTACGATTGCCAAATCGCCGAAATACAAAGAGAAATAGACGCTTTATCTAGCGCTCATGAAAATAACAAAAAGGAACTTGCGGATCTAAAGAATCAAGCTATCGCTCTTACCAAAAGAATTAACGCTTTAGCTGTTGAGCTTGAAGGTAAAGAGAAAGAGATAGTTAAACGAGAAACTGATATTGAATACACACAGATTGTCTTTGAAGAAAAAACAAAAAATCATTACAAATTTATCAGGTTGTACAATCCTATTTTGCCTTTTATTTCTTCGGATAATGCTAGTGCTTTTCTTAGAGAACTAACAATCCAGCAAAAAGTTGTCAGTTTTGACATTGAAACAATGGAAAAGTATGCGGATGAGATTGTTAAGCTTAAGAACGATCGCGATAAATTAGAGAAAAGTAAAGACAATTTTGCCTCTATCAAAAAACAAGTGAACGAAAGAGCTGTTTTTTTGGCTGGCGAGGTTGAAAAAACAGAAAAATATTTATCTGTTCTTTCTCGAAAACAGGAAGATTTAATAGCATTAAAAGCTGGAGGATTTTCCACTTCAATCGGAGATACTCCACCGACCGCAGAACCATGCTCTGGCGCACCGGGTACGAGCAGTTTTTGTGATCCGGGATTCCGACCTGCTTTTGCGGCTTTTTCATTTGGCGCGCCTCATAGAGTGGGTATGAGTCAATACGGCGCTTATGGAAGAAGTTTGTCCGGGCAATCTGCCGAGGCTATTCTTGCCGCTTACTATCAAGGAGCTGAGTTGAATAAAAATTATCCTGTGCCTGCAACTATTGGCGTAATAGGAGTAGGCAGAATTCCCTTTGAAGAAAATTACCTTCTTGGAATACATGAAGTTCCTGAAAGTTGGGGATCAAATGGCGGGTTTGAGGCTTTAAAGGCCCAAGCTGTTGCGGCAAGAACATACGCTCTTGCTGTTACAAATAATGGAGTTGGCAGTATTTGTACTACTGAAAAGTGTCAAGTTTACAAACCTCAATTAAAAACCGGAAAATGGGCGGAAGCTGTTCGACAAACTCGTGGTTGGGTGCTTACTAGAGGTGGTGTTCCCGTAAAAACTTATTATTCGGCAAGCACTGGAGGATATACAATTTCTCAATGGGGTTGGTTTGGCATAAAAGATACTTCTTCTGATTGGCCATCAACCGCTTATGAGAAAATTGCCGGATCTCCATGGTTTTATAAAGCTTGGTATAAGGATCGCTCTGGCAGATCTTGTGGCAGGTCAAATCCTTGGTTAACCTCTGAACAAATGGCGGACATTTTAAATGCATGGCATGTACTGTATAAAGGCGGGGGTGATGTCTCGCGCGTTTCGCCTGTGGACACTTCATGTTGGCCGGGTAACCCTTATTCCATGGGCGAGCTTGCTAGTATTGGAGGTTACCAAAATATTTCTTCAGCTTCTGTGGTATATGGCAACAATGGATCTACATTATCTATTACTTTTGGAACTAACAAGGGAACGGTTAGCATCTCGGCGGAAGAATTTAAGAAAGCTTTTAATTTGCGCGCTCCTGGGTATGTGGGTATCAAAAGCTCTTTGTATAACATAGAAAAATTGTAATTTTTGTAACTTATCGAAAACAAAGTTTGTGCTAGAATTAATTAGGTATGCCTGTTGTTTACAATGCAAAAAAAGATGATGTTGATCTGAAATCTCAGAAGAAGCCTTTTGGTGTCCAAGAAGAAGCAACAACTGATAAACTAATAAAAAAGGATAATATTTCTGGCGAGAATGGCAAAACCCATAAAGATTTGGATTTAAAAACTACAAAATCAAAAGACAATGTAACTTCAAGAGCCGGTTTGTTTTCTACTTATTGTATTAATCCCAGGAATGTGAACTTTTATCACAAAGATAGTCATGAAAAAATAATTTTACTTTTGAGAAGGCACTTAATTACAAATGTGCCTTGGGCTGTAATTGCATTTTGTATGTTAATAGCCCCTTTTTTCTTTTCTCTGCTTAATTTTACAGAAATGATTCCATGGGAATTCAAAACTGTATTTGTAATAGTTTGGTACATGATTACTATTGCATTTGTTTTGGAAGAATTTTTAGGCTGGCTTTATCATGTGAACATTATTACTGATGAAAGAATTATGGAAATTGATTTTGTGAATCTTATTTATCGCGAGATAACAGATGCAAACATTGATCAAATTCAAGATGTAACTGTTGAGATGGGAGGCATTTGGAGGACAATTTTTAAGTTTGGAGATGTTGTAATACAAACTGCGGGAGAGGTTCCAAAAATTCGTTTTGAAGCAGTTCCTGATCCTGATAGTGTTGCCAAAATATTGCGAGATTTGCGTGTTGAAGAAGAACAAGAGAAATTAGAAGGGAGAGTAAGATGATTGAATCATTTGATATTTTTAAAACAACACTTTGGGATATGGCCAAGGTTGTTGTACTGCTTTTTTTAGGCATGTACATAATTTTTGCCGGTGTTGTTATCAAACAAGTGGCAAACATGAATGAAACTTTGGATTTTGGACTGGGTTATGCTATTAAACTTGTGGCGATTTTTCATTTTTGTTTTGCTGTTTTTGTTTTTGTTTTCTCTTTTTTAATTTTGTAAATACAATGTGTCCATGCGAGCAAACATATTCACTGCCAAACTTTATTCTCAATCCCAAAGAATAAACGAAGTTTATGTGGGCAAAGAGGATATTGAGGAGACTCAAATTTTCATTTTTTTTATAGGCAAAAACCTTCAACCTTTTGTAAAAGCCAAGCAATTTTTTTATCGTTTATCTCGATCTTGGGATCTAAAACAAGCTAGTGAATTGATATGCGATGCTTTGACTGATTTGGTTGACAGCCAGAACCTGGTTAGATTTGCTGTAATGGCAGTTTATAAAGATGAAGTTATTTGTGTTGTTAGCCCGGGAATGGGGTTGTCGATTTTACGCAATGGTCAGTATGGGGTTTTGTTAAGCAGTCAAAGCGATACTATTCAAATAACCAAAGGAAAGATGATTGTAGAGGATGTTTTTTTCTTTGGCACCACTGAAGCTTTTTTATTGGGTAACAAAATTAGATTTTTGTTAAGACAAAAATTTCCTAATGAGTACTCTTCATCTGGTTTCTTGACTCTTGGTGGCAGTGGAGTTATTTATAGGTGTAATTATTTCTCTAATGAATTAAGTAAAACTTATAACAATTCTAAATTATTGGCAAATGAAAAAGAGACATTAGAGCAGCCTTTTCACATCAAAAATCAGAAGAGTTTTGGCACGAATCTTTTTTCAAATTTAGGAAGCGCAAAACGGTTTTTCATTGGGCAAAAGTTCAAACCTGAATTTGATGGTTTGTCACTGAAAGATAATTTTTTTTTAAACTCACAGTCAATTCATGAAAAAAAGCCAAGATCTTTGACAACTTTGGCAATTGGACTTATTTGTTTATTAGTTTTGCTAACAAGTGTTGTTTTTGGTTTTCTCAAAAAGCAGGAAAAAGAAAGGAGAGCAATTCTTGAATATAAAACAAACGAGATTGAGAAAGAGCTTGCGGAAGCGATTGCTTTGGCTGAAATAGCTCCTGAAAGGGCTAGGGATATTTTTAGTAATGCTCACAATAAAGTCCTTGGTTTAAAAGACGAGAATAAACAAGATCAAAAAGTTTTGTTGTTGCTAAAAACAATTGAAGAAAATAGAAAGCAATTGCTTAAAGAATATCCAGCAGAAATAATTCAATTTATTGATCTTGCTCTTTTATCTGCAAATTTTAGCGGCAGTAAGATGATACTATCTGACAACTCATTGTATGTTTGGGATAAAAATGGGTTAAAACTTGCTAAAATTGTTGTTTCTTCAAAACGCTCAGAGATTGTAGCTGGCCCTTTGCCACTGAAAGATGTTATAGATGTTAATGTGTATACTGACAAAATTTATTTCTTCTACAAAAATGGCATTAAACGGTTTGGAGATAGCAGGTTTTTGTACGAAGGCGATTTTAGTCAAGATTGGCTTTTTTATTCTTATGCGTCTAATTTTTATATCGTTCCAAAAGATAATCGGGTTTTGCGCATGGTTCCTGGTGCTAGCGGCAATTATAGTAATCCTCAATCTTGGCTAAAGGAAGGATCGGATGTAGACTTTTCAGATGCCAGGCAGATTATAATAGACGGATCTATCTGGGTGCTTTCAGATGCAACTAAAATTACAAAAATGTCAAATGGATTGGTTCAACCGTTTAAATTAAGTGGTGTTTCACCCAAGCTAGATCAAATTGCTGGCATTTATACAAGTCAAGATTCAGAATATCTTGCTATTTTAGATAAAATAGATGGCAGAATTGTATTTGTAACCAAGGATGGAAAGTTTGTGGCGCAATATGTTGCTGAACATTTTAAAGATGCCATTGATTTTGTAGTTCTTGAATCTGATAGAAAAGCATTTTTACTAACGGGCAGTAAAGTCTTGTTTTTTAGTTTGAGGCACTTGGAGGATTTGTAAATTTTGTTACGAAAAATTTTGGTTTGGGAGAGTATACATGCATGTAAAAGTTTAGTTGTTTTATTTGTTGAAGTGCAATACTGATTTGTGAATTGAAGGATATTAAAAAAAATTCTTAGTCTTGTCTTGAATAATCTCAAACCAAATTCACACTTACAAAGTAGGATAAAGAAGATAAAGAGCTTAAATAGTAGGTATAGACAAGTTAGTCAATGAAGTGCCTAGGAATGTACTGGCAAGATTTAGTATAGCCCAAGCGGCAAAAACTATGACCAAACCAATTAAAGCTCCTGTGATACGACCTCTTGCCTCTTCTGTTTTTCCTTTATCTCCACCTGCTAGTATCCATTGAATACCACCCCAGAGGAGCATGAAAAAGAAAACTAAAGCGGCAATTACTAATGCAAAAAGAATTACAGCACTAACAATTCTTTCAGGAGTAAAATTAACAGCATTAGTGGCTAGTCCACCATTAGGAGCTAAATTTATTCCATTTCCTGCTGTTCCTGCTAATACAATCCCAGTTAACATAAACTTGAATTTTTAAAATAGATGTTAGTTTAACACCCTGTATACAAATTGTCAAATACTAAACATTTATTGTCAAGTGGGAAATTTATAGCAGTCTTTTTTGCAGTCAATAGATTTAATTTTTTTAGATTATTACTAATTAAATTTTAACAACTTATATTTTATTGTTTTTTTTGATTAAAAAATTCAATAGTTTATTCAACAAGAAACCTTTGTGGAGACGGAGGGAGTCGAACCCTCTTCCAAAAAAGTCATATTAAAAACTTACTACAAGCTTAGTCTATCGTTTTTGGTTTCCTTTTATTGTGTATCGATAGACAGATATCAATAAAAGTAATGCTAAACTTCTTATTTACTAGTTTATAGCAATGTACTAGTAAAGCACCTCAAGTTGGTTTATACCCGTTTCACTTTCTTGAGGACAAAGCGAAAGGATATCAGATTATGCAGAAGCGTAAGCGCAAGAATCTGCTCTGTTTCCACAGAGTGTTGCCCACGCAAGAGCATCATAATCTGAACGATCAGTTGTTTCACTGTCGTTTGATTTTTTAATT
>JANWVB010000048.1 GCA_025057695.1 Patescibacteria group bacterium | reverse complement strand
TTATAAGGATTTGAGATCAAGACTTTAAGCATTGCAAAGTTTGAATTGAATAATCTAAAAAAAGCTTTTTTTATCTGTAAGCAAATTAATTAATTGTCGGTAGCGCCTAAAAAAATTTCCTTAACAACCTTTGCTATCTTAGCGCCATCAGCAGATAACCCAACTTTTTCTTTCACTTTAGAAATTGCTTTGCCCATATCTTTGACTGCGGAAAAATTATTTTCTTGAATAACTTGTTTTGCAATTGAGAGCAACTCAGTATCACCTATCTCAGACGGCAGGAATTCTTTTAGGATTTCAAGTTCTTGTTTTTCTTGGGAAGCCTTATCCAAAGCTCCAACTTTTTCATAAGCTAGTATTGCGTCTTTGCGCTTTTTGACCTCCCGTTTTACAACAACTATCTCTTCTTCATAAGAAAGATCATGCTGTCTAGCTATTTTTTCATAATTGATAGCGGAAGAAAGCATACGAAGCACAGAAACTCTCACTTCATCCTTGTTCTTTACCGCTTGCATTAACAACTTGGTAATAGAATCTTGTAGCATACATAGCATTATAGCAAACAACTTAATGTTTATAACATCTGACTAAATCCTTTCTTACCCACAATCAAACTGCCCTATCAGCGGAGATTTCCCCAAGAAGATGAACGTGCATATGCTTAATCGCCGCCGAATCACCAGCATTATTTACAATTCTAAAACCTGTCAAACCTTTTGACCTTGCTATCAAAATAGCGACATCTTTTATCTCTTGCCACACTTGATTTTCGACTTCAGTGATGTCTTGATAGTGCTTTTTAGGCACTATCAAAAGATGAAGTGGAGCCTGAGGATGTATATCACGAAAAACTACCAAATTTTCAGTCTCCTTCTCAAATTTTGTATCCAGCTCACCTGTGATAATTTTGCAAAAAACACAATCCGACATTTTTATTTACAACTTAAGTCTAACAAGACAATATTAACTTCTCAACACTAAAATTCCCAAACTGCAACTTAATACGCTTGAGCAAAATACCATCTAAATTTCGCGGATTTGCCGCAATATACACATTTGCCAATATCTTCTTTCTCATCAAGAGATCGACAACGCGTGGTCGCTTTTGTTTCTTCCTTTATCTTTTGCTCACAACCAACATCTTCACACCAAAAAGCCCTCAAAAAACCTTTGCCAGCTAACATTCTTTCTTTGAATTCCTCATAATTATCAACCAAATGAGTATTTGCGCGCAAAATAGTCTTGGCATTTTCAAACATTTGATTTTGAATCTGGCTTAAAAATTGTTCAACTTTTTCGGGCAGGTCTTCGAATTTTGAAATTTTGTTATCCATAGCAAACAATCTAAACGAATAAGATATTGCCTTTTCCTGAACTTCTCTAATACCAACAGCTATTTTTATAGGTATGCCTTTTAACTCCGCCTCATTGACTCTCCATCCAAAACTTTTTTCGGAATCATCAAATATTTCTATTCTTCCCGGATAAGCGCTTGGAGAATTTGTCAAAGTCTGTTTTATCTTTTCGCAATACTTAAGAACTTGATCGTCTTTCTTGCCAAATATTGGAATGATAGCGACTTTTATGGGAGCGACTTTGGGAGGCAAAACTAAACCACTATCATCACCGTGTGTCAAAAACAAAGCGCCCAGAGATCTTGTCGAGAAACCCCATGAATTCTGCCACACATATTGAGAAACTCCATTTTTATCCTGAAAAGATATACTTAGAGCTTTTGAGAAATTCTGACCTAAATCATGCGAAGTGCATGCCTGAAGAGCTTTGCCATCAGGCATTATCGCCTCTACGGTATATGTAGAATCCGCGCCAGCAAACTTCTCGGATTGACTCTTGACTCCTAAAACAACAGGTATAGCATAAAAATCTTCATAGATCTGCCTATACCAATCAAGTGCCCTTAGGACCATTTCTAACGACTCTTCGTGAGTGGCATGCGCGCAATGTCCTTCTTGCCACAAAAATTCAAGCGTGCGTAAAAAAAGGTATGTTCTTTTCTCCCATCTTACTACATTGTTCCATTGATTGATCTTGACAGGCAAATCGCGCCAGCTATGTATCCACTTAGCGTATTCTTGATACATTATCATCTCAGAAGTTGGACGAACAGCTAATGGTTCAGAAAGTTGCTCACCACCGCCAATTGTCACCACCGCAAGTTCTGGAGAAAATCCTTCTATATGGCTTTTCTCTTTGTTAAAAAGAGACATAGGAATAAACATCGGAAAATAGGCATTTTCAACTCCACCACTTTTAAACATAGCATCAAGCGCTTTTTGAACATTTTCCCACAGCGCATAACCATAAGGCTTTAGAATCATAGTCCCTCGCACCGGGCCATAATCAGCAAGACCAGACTGAATTATTACATCTGCATACCAATCAGATACGTTCTCTGATTTTTTGGTTATGGAATTTTTCTCAACTTGCTTGTTTGCCATATTCACTCAACTAGAATTTTTAAATCACAAAGAGTCGCTAACGAGGCTGGGAAATATTTTGAAAAAATTGTTCCACACTCCCAGCTGAAATTAGTCTTTGTATATCATAAGCGGTAATTGCAAAAAGCAATGTTAAAAGCAAGGCCATTCCCACAGTATGCGCGATAGATTCTATCTTAGGTAAAAACTTTTTACCAAAAACACTTTCGATTAAGATAAAAAGCAGTCTCCCACCATCCAAAGCAGGAAATGGCATTATGTTAAGAATCGCCAGATTCACAGATAAAATAGCAATAAAATTGACAAAAGCCAAAACACCATAATTTGCCGCTTGAGAAGTTAAAGCATAAATACCAACAGGACCTGCAATGTCTCTAGGGACTATACCTAAAAAAAGCTCGGAAATCATCTTACCAAAACCAAAAACAACAACCATGCCCCAAAATACGGCTTCTTTGACACCATAGTAAATTCCATAAAAAGGCCTTTGCCAAATAGGCGGAAAATAGTTTTCAGCCGAATTAATCAGAACACCCAAAGGCCCTTCATTCTCAGGCGGGTTAGCCCGAGCCATGATATTTTCTATTGTGACAATTTCTCCTGAAGGTTTTTTTACTTTTAAATCAATTTCTGAACCTTTTTTTGACTGCATTGTTTTTATAAACTCGGCATTTGTATAAACAGGCTGATTGTCTATCTCTAACAAAACATCATCTTTAGAAATACCGGCATAAGCGGCAGGAGATTCTTCTGCGACCTCTAAAACCTTGATTTCCCCAGTCTCCCTAGGCACTCCGGTAAAAGAATAAGTAATAGAAAAAAGAAAAACGGCAAGCAGAAAATTCATTACAACGCCTGCAATCACAATTGAAATCCTAGACAACTTACCTTTATTAAGAAAAGACCTTTTAGGATCGATAACTTCATCTTCACTGGTTTCTCCATGAAGCCTTACAAAACCACCAAAAGGAAGCAAATTAATTGAATAAATTGTTTCGCCAATTTTTTTGCCCCACACCCTAGGGGGGATTCCAAATCCAAATTCTTCAACCTTTACTCCAGATTTGATTGCGGCTAAAAAATGACCAAGTTCATGAATTAAAACCAGTATCGAAAGAACTAGTAAAAATAAAATTATTTGAGTTACCATGTTAAAACCAAATGCAGTAAAATTGTAAAACAAAACCAAAACACAAAAAAGACCTAAACCGAAAATAATGACAAAGCAAGACTTAATATATTTTTACATTATTCCAGAATCAGATTTGAAGCAAATCTTGTTCCTTTAATCTGCCAATCTCTTCAATTTTTGCCGTAAATCTATCTGTAATATTCTGAAGTTCTTTTTCTTTTGCAAATCTTTGATCTTCAGATAGCTCTTTATTTTCAAAAGCTTGTTTTATTTCTTTCATGAAATCACCTCTTACCTGACGAATAGCAACTTTTGCACTTTCAAGTCTAGTATGCAAAAGTTTAACATATTTTTCACGATCTTCCGATGTCAAAGGGGGAAAAGAAATTCGTATTAAATCACCATCTATGACTGGATTCATCCCAAGATTGGACTCCAGAATTCCCTTTTTTATATCTCCAATAATTGACTTGTCCCAAGGTGAGATTACAAGAGTTCGAGCGTCTTGGACAGTAATTGTCGCCAATTCCTGAACTTTCAGATTCTGTGTTCCACCATAAGCAGGACAAACTATATTTTCAACTAAAGCTGAAGTAACACGACCTGTCCGAAATGAACCCAAATCAGAAACCAATTCATCTATAACAAACTGCATTCTTGCATTTATAGCTGAAGAATCATTCATGGGTTAATTTAAAATTAATTCACCAAAAACAAAAAATCAATCTCCTCCAAGTTCAATTCTCCAAATTCTGGAAACTCTGCAATTTTCACCTGTTTTTGCTATTACTTCTCGCACCAATTCTGAGACTTTTTTAGATGGATCTTTAATGTAATCTTGATTTAAAAACGCTTCAACACTGTCAGCCGGCAAAGATGCAAGTTGCAAAGCAAGATTGTGAGCCATCTCGCGAAAAACAGAATTTTTCGCGACAAAATCTGTTTCACATAATACTTCCACAATTGCGGCAATTTTACCCGAATGATGGACATAAGTCTCAATCACACCCTGAGAAGTTGCTCTATCGGCTCTTTTATCGGCTTTCTCAAAACCTTCTTTTTTCAAAACTTCTTCTGCTTTTTTTAAATCGCCACCAACCTCATCAAGAACTTTCTTCGCTCGCATAACGGGAGCGCCAGTTTTTTCCCTTAATTTTAGAATTTGATCATAAGATATTGCCATAAAGTTTATTCATAGGTAGGATCGTCATGTTCTTTGGAATTTCCAGTTTGTTTTTTGGAAGAGTGAATTTTAGTCGATCTTTCTTTCTCAGACTTGACTTCTTTCCCTCCAACCAAAGCTTCTTTGACTTTTTCTAAAATATACTCCAAAGAACGAGTTGAATCATCATTCATAGGTATCACATAATCGCAATCGTCAGGATTTGCGTTTGAATCAACGATACCAACAATCACACGACCTACCTCTTTTGCTTCTTTGACAGCACACGACTCTTTTCTGGTATCAACAATAAAAACTATATCCGGCAAAGACTCTATACCCACCAAGCCTCCCAATGTTTTCTCTAGCCTTGCTATTTCTTTTTCTATCAAAAGCCGTTCCTTTTTTGTATGGTACTTAAACTCGCCTTTCGTCAGTCTACTTTTCAGATCAACAAGTCTTTTGGAAGAACGTCTGATTTGTTCAAAATTTGTAAAAGTTCCCCCTAGCCAACGCTTGGTAATATAAAAACTGCCTGTGGCTTTTGCAACTTCAAAAACTTTGTCTTGCGCTTGTTTTTTTGTGCCAACAAATAAGATAGATTTGCCTTCTTTGTAAGATTTCGCCAAAAAATCCAGCGCTTCTTCAATTTTAGTTTTTGTTTTAGTCAAATCAAATATATGCACACCATCTCTTACTCCATACAAATAAGGAGCCATTTTAGGGTTCCACTTGCGCGCTTGGTGTCCAAAATGAGCCCCTGCTTTGACTAAATCTTCAAGAGTAATGTTTACATGCATCATAAAAACCAATCGCTGTATTTTACTCAAAAACATACATAGCTTGCAACATCAGATATATAATCCTATAATAATATTAACAAGTCAGAAACATTGATACTATTACAGAAATGAAAGATAGGTTAGCAAATCAGTTTTATAGCCTTTTAATTTGCGTGAGCATCTGTCTGAACTCCGCTTGCAGTGATATAAATAAAGATAATGCATCCACTAATCAACCTACTAATCAGCCTTGCGCAGGCGGAGTGAAAAATGAAGAATATCACCTATACCGTTCAAGCAAGGGTGAATTTGTAGCAATACGTAAACCAGCAAAAAGCGCATATTTATTTGAATTTGAGATAAATGGAATTAACTATAAAGTTTATCAAAGAATACATGGTGACACTTTATACTTAGGAGTTAAAAACCTACAAAATGATACGTGGGTATGGCCATCAACAAACGGGGATTATCTTGGGATATCCGTTAACAATAAAGTTTATGCACTAATTGGAGGTGGTGGGAAAAAAGTGCCACACAATAAAGAGCTTTGCACAGACGGGAACTCAATTTTCCTAAGAAGATAACACAACCAACAACAAATTTTTCACCTGCATTTTAGACACGCAGTTAGCAAATTCTCCATCAAACAAGCTATCGTAACAGGGCCAATACCACCGGGAACTGGAGTAACAAAACTGCACTTCTCATAAGCATCCTTTTGCAAATTGCCAACAGGAGCGCCCACGTCTATTACAATTGCCCCTTTTCTGATCATATCCTTTGAGATTATATTTGGTTTATTTGCGGCGCATATCAAAATATTTGCTCTTTTCGTAAAAAACTTTAAATCAAAATTGTCAAATTCTTGGAGATCAACATCTACCCCTACTACCTCGTAACCTTCCTTTTCTAAAAATCTTACAGCTTTTCTGCCTACAAATCCATTAGCGCCAATAAGAGTTAATTCTTTTGCAATGTCAGTTTTAGAAATTGTCGAATTGACATGTCTGGATTCATTTAAAGCAGTAATTATCGCCTTAACCACCGGCGCCACATAAAAACTGTCATCGCGCATACCATCAACATCCTTTTGTGGCAAGATGCAATTTATAATCTCATCTCTATCACCCAGAGAAAAATTTGCTGGCAATGGCAGTTGCAACATAATGCCATCAAATTTTTTGTCGTTATTTAATTTAAGAATCAGCTCTTTGATAGTATCTTTACCAATTCCTTCATCAAGGGTTGTAATGCTTAATTCAGCACCTACCCTATCCGCAGCTTTTTGTTTCATGCGCTGATACATTATTGCGTTTTCTTCATCGCCTACAACGATAGACACCAGCTTTGGAGTCTCTCCTGTCTTTTTAATCTTTTCAGCAACCTTTTGCTCTATTTCCCAAGCTTTTGCTTTTCCATCAAATATATTATTCATTTTCAAACAATAAACTTAAACATTTGCACCTGTTAAAAATTAACTAAAACTTATTTTTTTGTTTATAATTCCCTTTAGGAAAGATAGAGAATCAATCTTCGGACAAAGGGTAATTTTTGCACAAATTCTCAACTTCTTTTCTAACGCTTAATAAAAACTTATCTTTTTGTATTTTATTCTTAAAACTAACCAAAAATTCTGATCTTAAACTTGAATCAAGAGGCATTGTGTCTTCTTTCACATGGTCTATGATTTTTACTATCCATTCAGCAATCATTTTCATTTGCGAATCCTTCATCCCTCTTGCTGTGATTGCCGGAGTTCCCAAACGAATTCCCGATGGATAAAAAGGAGATGCAGTCTCAAAAGGAACAGTATTTCTATTAACAATAATTCCAGCTATTTCAAGAGCGTTGGCAACAATCCACCCATTTGTGCTTTTGTTTCTTAAATCCACCAGCACTAAATGTTTATCCGTACCGCCACTTACAACATTCAATCCCTTGCCTATGAAATATTCCGCAAGCGCCTGAGCATTTTTGATAACCTGATCGGCATATTTCCTAAATGCAACCGATCTTGCCTTTTCAAGCGCGATGGCTACTCCCGCTATTGAATGCATATGTGGGCCACCCTGCAAACCTGGAAAAACGCCAAAGTCAATTTTCTCGGCAAGATGTTTTTTGCAAAATATCAAAGCCCCCTTTGGACCACGAAGAGTTTTGTGCGTAGTCATAGTCACAACATCAGCATACTCAAACGGAGAATTGTTCACCCTAGCCGCGATCAATCCTGCTTCGTGAGACACATCTGCCAAATAATAAGCTCCCACTCTTTGGGCTATCGCGCCAAGATATTCATGGTTAATTTGCCTTGGATAAGCAGTGCCACCTGAAATTATCATTTTTGGTTTTATGATATTTGCCTGTTTCTCAATTGCTTCATAATTTAAAAGTTGCGTTTTTTCATCCACTTTGTAAAAACTAACGTCAAAAATCTTGGAGACTAAGGTTATCTTTCTATCAGAAGTATACCAACCATGGGACAAATGACCTCCGTCTGGCAAAAACATAGACATTATTTTGTCTCCAGGATCCAAAAGCGCGTTATATACTGCCAGATTTGCTTCTGCTCCAGAATGCGCTTGAACATTCACATGCCACTTTGCATCAGATAAACCAAATGCCAAAAGCGCGTTTTGTTTGCAAACAAGTTCAATTTCATCAATTACCTGATTCCCCTGATAATAACGCTTTTTAGGCTGGCCCTCGGCGTACTTGTGCATAAGAAAGGAACCAACAGCTTTATAAACTTCAGAATAAGTATAATTCTCTGATGGAATCATCATCAAAGTATTTTGTTGTCTTACTTGTTCTTTTTTAATCAGATCAAGGATTCTATTTTTCATAATCAGCCGGTTTCTAGAATATTATTCTACCAATTACCCTCTGAAAATTTTTTTAATCTCCACATTTGATTTGCCACCTTGGTAAGCTCGATATGCTTTCTCTAGTCTATCAAAAGCATTTCTTCTGATTTTTGAATAAGTTCTTGGACATGCAACAACATCAATAAACATGCCATACAAAAGATCGCCAAAATGGGAAAAGAAAAAGAAAGCTCTGCTTTTAACTTTCTTATTTCCTAAAATGTCAATCATCAAAAGTAATTATAATGCCAAAAATCCTCTACCACAATTTTTTATATGGAGCATTAAGAACAATATGATGATTAGCACACCTTGGAGCATATGACTCAGAAGCGCCAATTAAAATCACAGGATCATCCCAACTAGGATATTTCCCGTTAATTAATCTTTTGGTCCTTGAGGCTTCCATGCCGCATATTTTTCCATCAGAATCATAAGTACAAACAGCATACAGCACAGTAATCTTATCAGCCATGCCCAACAATGTAGGCATAGGACCAAAACCTACGTGTCTAAAATCATTCTGTAGCCCGGCTAAATAAACACGAATACCGTTTCTTAGAATTACTTTTACAACATTTGGCAAATCAGAACCGAAAAATTGGGCCTCGTCAATCAATACAGCAGATATACGCTCACCAAGATAACTAAATATTTGTTCCGGTTGCTGAAAATCAATTTGAATCGCCTGTAATCTTTCTCCATTATGATTCATAATTTCTTTCGATCTTGTATCGTTGCTTGGCTTAAAAGCCATTACGTTGTTACCTGCAAACTCTTCTCGCTTGCCAAGAAGCATTAATTCGGTAGTTTTGCCTGCAAACATACATCCAGTAACAACATGAAGTCTTTCACTCATAAGATAAAATCTATTCAAAAAAATCTACAAAAAGCAATATATCAATTTTGTAAATTTCTATCATCCAATTAACAATTAACAATAACAACTTAAATCAAAATTGCAATTTGTTTTTCCCAAACTTATTTTAAAGATTAATTTGGTTCAGCTAGCTTATTCTCAACCTGTTGAGCCTCTAAAGGATTTTTCCAACTCGCAAAATCGCAATCAGGATATCTACTACACCCAAAAAAGTTTCTGCCTCTTTTTGTTTTCTTTGCCACAATCTCACCTATTGTACATTTTGGACATTTCATGTCAATTTTATTC
>JANWVB010000047.1 GCA_025057695.1 Patescibacteria group bacterium | reverse complement strand
AATATCAGCTGAAGATAAAAATTCGCTAGTCTTTAAAAATGGATAATGAACACTGCCATTATTCAATGCTTTAGTTTGCACGCTCCTTCCAATCATAACATCGCCAGCAAATATTAAAGTATTCTTATTAATAGTTAGGTAATTCCGAAAAGTCTTAATAGGCAAAAATTCTTCGGTCTTAACTTTATAATCACGAGGATTATCTAAAATAGAAGCGGCAAAAATAGACAAAAAAAATACAGAAAAAAGAAAAACAGACAGAAGAAACTTAAACACAAAAGCTACTTGTATTGCATTGCAAAAGCAATTACACCCAAGAAAAACATCGAGAAAATGAAGCAAACTATTAACGAATGCAAAAAAGTATAATCTTTTTTAATTTTTTTTGCCATACATTTGTTCAATTTTCTGATTTACATTTAAATTATAATGCTAACGCGATTGCGAAAACAAGAATTAAAATTCCAAACATTACGCCTAAAACGGTTGGCATTGAAACCCCAGCATCAGGCAACTGAACTTTAGTTGGTGTAGGAGTTTCTTCCTCCTCAGACGTAATTAAAGGAGTTGGAGTCTTGGTTGGCGATGGCGTTTTTGTCGGAGAAGGAGTTTTAGTCGTCGTCAAAGTTTTGGTTGACGATGGGGTTGGAGTGCTGGTAGCAGTCACAGTAAACGTCGGACTAGGCACACTAGTAGGCGTAGAAGTTGCAGTAACCACAGGATCAGAAGCTCCCTTTACGGCATAAGTACCTTGGCTTTGTGGAATAAGTAAAATGTCTTGATTATCACTTCTTCTTTTTATCACGCTTTCTTGCGGGTCAAACCTTAAAATCAAAGGATTTGCTGAAGGAATTCTATTCACCCTTAATTCAAGGGTCGCCAATTTAACATTAGAAGTTGTAGTAAACCCAGACGCGCTTAAGTTAGCACAAGCCACATCTATTAACACATTCCCACCTTGCTGAGTGGCATTTTGAGTAGGGCAAGACCAATTCCCATCTGCTAATAAACTTTGATCCACTTGAATGCGAGTCACACTAACTTCAGGTGAAATCCCTGAAAATGGGTATGACAACCTTACAGCAACACCTGATACAGCTATGCCAGCAGTATTAAAACTAACTTCAGCGGTAATTGTCTCTCCTACTTTAAATTCTCCAGTGGAAGGAGAAATCAAAACTGTTGCTTGACCTCCTGTAACAGCTGCTTGTTCCCGAAGGTCTTGCTGTTCACGCAACAAGTAAAGCCCAACCAAAAAACCCGATATAGCAACGACAATTAAAAGTACAACAACAGCGATCTTTTTGGCAGACATACTTTAACATACATTAAAAATTACTCAAAAATGTATTTCAAGTGGCAAATTATTCATGGTCTAATATATAATCCCTTGGAAACATCTAACCAATATGGCTTGCGCCATGAATCATTGTTATTGCAATGCCTAAGTAGTTCAGTGGCAGAACGCTTTCTTGGTAAGAAAGAGGTCGCGGGTCCGATTCCCGCCTTAGGCTCTAAATTCACATCAAAAACAAGTTGAAATCAAAAATTAAAGCAAGAAACTAAAGTCAAATAAACTGGCTTTTATCCAGCCATAGACTTAAATATTAATTTTGATATACTACTTCTATGGCAAAAAAAGGAGCTAGAGAAATTGTTGGTTTGATTTGCCCAGATTGCAAGTCGCAAAATTATGTAACTGAACGCAATAAGGTCAATATGGAAAAAAAGTTGGAAATTAGAAAATTCTGCAAAAAATGCCGCAGAATGACACTGCATAAAGAAAATGCGAAACTTAAATAAAGATTAATCTTTTGCAAAACAAATTTACCTGCAATTCCCTATCGCTAGTTATTTTTAGAAAAACAATAACAAACAACTGAGAAGCTAAGTGAACACCACCAAACACCAAACCAAAAAAGTGAAAAATGAAAAACGACCTAGCACCCAATTATAAATTTAGGCATTTTCAGAAGAGAAATTAGCTGGTTGCAATGCAATTTCTTTTAAATCGTTAATTGCTTGTTCCAATTCTTCTGGACTCATGCTCTCCCCCATCTGCTTAATCATCTCTTCCGCCTTTTGCTCAATCATGGCATTTGTGTCACTCTGCAATTCTTTCTTCTCTTCCTCTGTTAGACTTTTGCTCATCTCAACTATAAGCTGATTAAGTTTGGTCAGAAAATCGGTTTTGCCCTTTTTGACAGCAAAAGCGATAATCACGGAAATCATTTGTATGGTAAGCCCAACTTGCAAAACAGTTCTTAGATTGTCCTTTATCACTTTTTCCTGATCAGCTATCGTCTGGTTTGCATCGTTAGTCGTATTTTGATTTTGATCATCCATTAATCTCACACCCCCTTTGCGGTTTTTTTAGTTTATAGTTCCTGATTTATTATTGACTATCTCTTTCTTAGTTTCTGCTCCAATAATTTTTCAGTAGCCTTCTAAATTCTTCTTCTGTCATATTACCCCTTTTATCGAATTCTTCAATCAATGCTTTCGCTTCTTCTGGGGGAAGTTCACCATTTTTGCGAACAAAATCATTATAAATACTCGCTAAATGCGCCGGCAAGGGAAATTCAGGTAAAAGACCGGCAATACTTGAACCGGCATCGGGCAGGAATTCTGATTCACCAACAACCTCTCCTTCGATAACACCCCCAAAATCGCCAGCTTCGCCACCGTAAGGGGAACCTCGACCAGATTGATTGCTCGGTTCTAGTCCTGATTCTTCCGGAATTTGAGCGCCTTGACTAGCGCTTGGTCCTCTGGCTTGGCTTATTGGAACTTCTTGAGTATCTTGTGTATGTATACCCTGAGCATAGCCAACGCCAACATCGTTGCCTACACCAACATCGCGACTTGAGAATTTAGGTTTTCGTCTCTCTTTTCTTAACCTTTCTAAGACCTGTTTACCTTTTTCTCCTATTGCCTGTCCAAATCTAGACATGACATTATAAAAACCTTCAAATCCGTACTGAATCTTATCTAAACCTTCAAATAGCAAAGAGGAGGATTTTAATAACGCATAAAACTCCATTATTTTCCAATCTTGATGAATTAAATACAACCCAACTGGTAAAACTTCAAGAATACGAGCCACACGAATTACTTTCGCGTATTTCTCAGACCATTGCGACTTTAAAGTTACCTTATCTAAAATGGTCGGAGCTGCAAGGTGCCAAGCAGTGTTAAACAATCTACTAAGATTGCCTTCAACGTTATCGCCGTATGCATTCATATCTCTATACATTTTCCATTCCGCAAACTTACCTGCCACATGACAAGAAAGAGCGGCTAAAAGCACAGCCCCTACTTTATTCATATCGCCATCGCCAAGAATGTTTACAGCAGTATCGCTCAACCAAGTAAGGCTACTTATATCAATATCAGTTCTGGCATTCACAGCATCAAAAACTTGCCTGAGAGCCACTGGATCTCTCCAATCTTTTCCAGCTACTTCTTGTAGGAAGATATTAATAGGATGCCTAACTCCTTCGGCAACTCTTCCTAGTTGTTCTTTTAAGGCAAGACCAGCCGCCGTTAAACCACCACTGGCACCGGCAATTGTTAAAGGCCAACCCAATCCTATTTTTTTCTCACTCACAGCTGTAGCAACAGTATCCCAAGGAACATTTAAAGCACTAGGTACAAGAGTAGAAAAAGGCTTAACAGCAATAAATTTTAGATATTCTCTAGGTACCTGATTTATCCTTCCACCTACATTAACTTCTGTAGTATCTTTTAAATTTTCCATTTTTTTTGATTGTTATCTGATTTGGATTATAGCACTTTTGCTAAAGTTAGTCACAGAAACTAGAATCTAAGGGAGATTTTTCCGTAACCATTGTCAAACAATTAATGAACACGATTGTTCTAAAGTTAATATACTCGATCTTTTTGTTTCAGACTTCTAACTTCTCGTCAGCCAAAGGCACATTAGCGTTTTGATATTCTTTTTGCGGTGATGAAGACTGGTCAGAAATATTTGATTCTTGTTTTTTTGGTGTTTCCTCTAATTCTTGTTGTTCCGGTTCAAAACTTATAACTTCTGGTAACGCTCTATTTGCTTCCTCTGCAATATTTGCATCTGAAATAACACCAACAGACATACCATAATTGTCTTGCCCTTGTGTCAATTTAGCTTTTATCTTATCAAACATTTCCTTACATTTCTCAGTCACTTTCTTTACAAATATTGCAACTTGATTTCGTCTTTTCTCGGATCCGTAAACCAACTTATCAATTAATTCAGCAGTAACAGACACTGCTTTTGCTCCTGCAAATGAATAAAGATTTCTATTGTCAGCCAAAGCGCCAATCAAAGACATTTCTTCAATTTTTCCTGCTTCTATTGCAATTTCCGCAAGATGCATAGAATTAAATCTCCTTGACGAACCAAAAGTTGGTCCCAAGGCATACCAAACACCCGAAATCAATTTCGGGAAATTACCTTGATATCTAAAGCCTTCTTTGTTCTTATTAACTATTCTTGCTATTTGAAATTCCCCCACTTTACCAGCAAGATGACAAAAAAAACCAGCAAGAACTAATCCCATCGTGGTCTCATCCAAAACAGAAATATTGCCAAAATCTATTCCCTTTAAAACTTGCTCCGTTACTGACAACATCCATTCATTATCAAAAGGGTTAATACCAACCTGTTCGCGTATCTCATTTAATTTCTGTATAACATCTTGTGGAACTGTCCAGTTGGCTCCAGATATACCGTCTTCCAAAACTCTAGAAACATTATTGTAAACATAAACTCCTGCTTCCTGTAAATTGTTATTTAGATTACGCCAAGATACATTGTCCATTAACTGCGTTGCAGTATTTGCTTTTTCTGTCACTTCACCAACATTTGCCTGAATTTTGGCACTTGCATCCAATAAATTACCCAAAGTTTCCCTAATCTGAGACTTTCTCTCGCCAACAGCCAATCCCGCTCCCACAACCGTCATGCCACCACTAGAAGCCAAAACCAACGAACTCCATGGCTTACCTTTTTTATCAACTCTTGAAACACTTCGCCAATCAACATTCAAGACACTAGGAATAAATACAGAAAGTTCTTTAGCTAGCATTTCAATACGCCTTTGATCTACAACACTACTTATTGGTCTTTCATATGGTTTGTCAATTATTTCACTAGTCTCGCTCATATTTTGTCTGTTTTTTCATTTATAAAAAAATCAGCAAATATATTACATATAGTATATAATTTTATGTTTACAAATGATAATCTGACAGAAAAAGCAAAATCAGCCAACACAAATCACAAAATTTCACATAAACTATAAAAAATCCCAAAGGGGTGTCGTTCAGTGGTAGGACAGCGGTCTCCAAAACCGCCAACGAGTGTTCGATTCACTCCACCCCTGCAAATTTAGCAAAAAACGAATTTTTCGTTTTTGAGATGAATTATCAGAAAAAAACTGATAAAATTAGTTGCTATGACTACAGAATCAACTCCAAACCAACTATCCTTGATAAAAGCTCTAGAAAATTTCGCTCCTCCAATTGATAAATACACACAAGCTCCCACTTGGCGTGGGTCTCAAGAGGTAGATCAAGCTATGATTGAATTCTATCAACGTTTTAGTGATTTTCTTAAGTCTCTCCCTGAAACTGAACCTAATACCCCAGATGTGCAAAACAATGAAAACAATATCAAAGTCGTATTATCGCCACGTATAGTCAATAATCTCAATAAGCCCAATGAGCGAAAATGGGCCATTATACCAACTTATAAACTGCCAGATGGAACCACAATCTCGTTTTTCGCCCAAACTGATCACCTAAGGCCCGAGATAACACTTCCCGGAGATGTCATACCAATGGGATATGGTCACGAAGCTAATCGGGATAACATGTTATATGTTTTGACACAGATTGAATCACACCCTGAATGGAGGCTGTCTACCCCAACCCTTGATACAAGAGGTCTCGAAGAAATCTTTCTGAGACAAGCGCTAGAAAACAATCTAGATATCATCAAACCAGAAAGCCTAGAATTAGAAAAAGCAATCAGCGCAATTCCCGCATCTGTAAAAGATCATCTGCAAATACCAGCTGATGTTAATGCGCAATTATATCCCTCGGAAAGCTATCTTTTGTATGCCCTCAGAAATCGTCCAAGAGAAGTCGAAAAACTTGTAACAATATCTTTGACAGAAATTTCCGAAGAAAATACAAAAGCCTTGCCAACAGGATACAAAAACTACGGGGTTCAAGTAATAACCTCAAGACAAGCGGATCAAGTTACCCTACCTCTTGACACAAGCCAAAAAAGCTCGTTTGAGATACTGTCAGAAATAATGGAAAGGGATTCAGGGGAATTAAATTTAATAATTACTCAAGAATTCTACGAAAGTTACCAAACTAGGATTTCAAAAGAGATAGAAGAAATACTTAGATTTTTAGCTATGAGCATTGATGTAAGCGATGGTATAAGGCAAAAGGCAATAACTTTAATCAAGCAAATCAGATCAATCAGAAAACCAGATTTGCAAACATCTGGTGTACATTACAGGGTTCCTGTTTATGAAATAGAACAAAAAGCTTCACAGAAAGCCAGAAAAGATTTGGAGGTTGTTATGCAAGTAAAAGCATTTTTTGAAGACCATAAAGAGTTAGAACCTTTAATGGTATCCGGGCAAAATACCACAGCAGTCAGAGTAACCAACTATCTTAATGAGATCGTATCAATAATAACTGATTTAGAGAGACAAGAAGTATCGGATAATTTAAAAAATCTTTTGAAAGGAAAAACCGCCACAGGAAATTTGGCGCAAGAAACACCAACTACAATAAAAATTGAAGATTTTAGCGGAGGTTTAATAGCTCCAAGCTATAAAAGTCTATCAGTAGAAATAGCTTGCGCCAGCCTCGAATTGGTAATTGATATAAAAAGTAGCCAACCACACTATTACTTGAGAATAGGGAGTAAAAAAACAATAATAAACAATCAAGAAGCTCGCGAACTAGCCAAATCCAAAGGTCTTGAAGAATTAGCAGAAGCTCACTTTGACGGACTTTTTGCCACATTGCCAAACGGTGAAACAATTTTGCTACCAAATGGCAGTTATTACCTGAATCCTAACACTGGTCTTGCAATTTATTCAGAAAATGTCACTAAAAGAAACAGAAAAGAAGATAAAAGACTAGTATTGGAAGAATTATTGAAACTAAATCTGTCGCTTGATGAAACTAAAAAAGCCCAAGCGGCAGAACTTATAGTTGCTCGTTCTTACCAAACAGTTTCAGCCAATCCAGAAAGAATGATCAAACTAATTCGCGATCTGGCAGAAATAATCAATCAGAAAACGCCAACAGCATACGAAGAAGTTGACTTTACAGAATTGGCTACAGCTTTTATCTCATATCATTCAAATCAAGAGGGACTAAATGAAGAAAAATTTTCGCTCTTTTGCTCCCTTTTTGGCATTGACGAAAATGAAATTTCCACATGGTGCTTGAACGGGCAAGGAATAACCTTTCGTTTGTATAAAATCAAAGGCTCAGACAATATGTACCTTGGTGTATCAATGTTAAAAACTGACTCGCCTAATCGAAACAATGTCATAGCATATAGTTATATTCATGGAAAAGATCTGGAGGCTTTGGTTGCAAATTCCAAACAACAAATGATTGCTATAGGCGTGCCAGAAAGAGATATAGAAGAAAGAAACCCAGCAGAAACCATTGGCATATCTGATCCTAATAAAGGGTATACTCTCAGAGAAGCAATCCAATCGATATTTGGTAAATAAGAATTACTTCATAAGAAATACACACAAGAGTATTGTGCTATCAAATTCTTATATGGCAAAAAGATAAGATTCTCTAGTTTAATTTAATTATTAAAAGAATAAACCAAGAAAACTTAATAATGTTAGTCAGTATGACTTGACTAAACTTATTCAACTAGCAAAAAAATCAATCCAAATCGATAATTCGGCGCATTCATTAACTTACACAAGGATTTCTAGAAAATCACCGAGTTGTAAAAAACGTACGAACTAACCCCAAACTTTACTTGTTGCACCTTCTGAGCAATCTTCTCCACCAAGTACACTTAACAGGAGGCTTGGACGGAGCTGTAGTCAGAACTGGAGTGGGTGTAACAGTTGGCAACAAAGCGCAAGCTTCTTTGTCAGGTTCAGACACAGCGCCTGAACTTCGTTTCCCTACCTCGACAATCAAACTCCATTTGCCACATATTTTACCGCCACCGTATTCAACTATCTGATCAGGCTCAAGAGTTTGTGTCCATGACAAATCTTTGTATCCTAAATCTTCGGCATCTTTCCAATAATCAATGTTGAATTTCACAGCAACAGGCTTTTTGCTTATATTTTTAATCACAAACTTATCTGGGTAGTTCCAATTGCCAGTTTTAGGACCAAGAGCGATCCCGGGCAACCAAAAACTAAGATCAACATTCTTTGAAGACTCATCAGGCACAGATGTGGGAATGGGCAAGGGCGCCAAAGTACTTCTTGGTGTGGCAGTAGAAGTAGGAATCGGCGATGCAGTGGGAGTAGAAGTCAATGTTGCAACCGAGGGATTAGTCGCGCGTGGGGAGGGAGTGTTAGTAGTTGCTAACGTGGGTGTGGGTGTAGAAGTATTAGTAAGCGTGGGAGTCTTTGTGTAAGTTATTGTTGCAGAAGTTGGAACTTGTGTAACAGTCAACTCAGGAGCTAAAGAAACTAGCCCCACAGGGTTGATAGTTAAATTCGAATCCTTCTTATCTATAGCAAGATTTAAGGAATTCATTGAAACAACTTGTGATTTTTGCTGATCAATACTTACTACCGCCTGAATATTTTTTTGGTCAGTTTTTGCCCCAATTGGCACACTTGCAATTTCAAATACCCCCGAAGGCGCGGATTCCCTATCCGCCGGAGAAACTCCCAAAACAAGCGCTATTTTCCCTTGAGAATTTGCAATTTCTTTGGAAGTTTTTTCTATAATTGTCTTAAACTTATCTGATGTGCTTATGTCTCCAACTAAATCTATCTGACTGGGATCAAAAACAATTTCAGCGCGCACAAAACCGATCTTATTGCTTTTCGCGTCCACCATCAGTTTGAGCATGGTATCCGGAGGAAGTTCGATGTTTGAAGGTAGTAAATACAATCTTACCGTATTTTCATCAGCGCTTGAGAAAAAAATTTGAGCTTGTCTTGTCAAAGTAATTCCTACAGGAAGCATTAAAAGCAAAAAGACAGTGGTGAGAATATTTAAAGTATTTTTTTTATTAAAAAATCTTTTAAGGTTATAAATCTGATTTTCTAAATTCATGAACACTGTTTTTATTAAATAAAATCTGACCGTTTTACTTCAATACTTTGTTGTTGCTAAATTAACTCAAGCCTCACTTTACTCTTTACTCTAAATCTCTAAATTATAATTAATCATATTATTATCACAATTATCACAAAATATTATACACAAATTTGAGCATTTCAACATGCAATTTTAACTTGACTATAATCACACCGAACCAGATAAAAATTCTGCTTTGCTTGTAATACTTGTAATATTAGACAATTGCTCTACTAATAACTAACAAATTAAAGTGTACAAATATACTACATATTAAAATCATCAAACATCTATCAATAATCACCTATACTTATACTTAAACTTAAATCCCCTCCCTACCCAATTTGTACTTAATGTAATGTTAAACCTTAATCTGAAATTTGAAAT
>JANWVB010000046.1 GCA_025057695.1 Patescibacteria group bacterium | reverse complement strand
TTACTACCAGTTTCCGAGGAAGATGATTGTTGTTCTTGCAAAGCTTTAAGTGCAGAATCTGCTATACCTGCCACCGTTGTCAACCCCGATGTACTATATAAAATATCACTTGTTTTTACCTGATCCGGAAGACCTAACCTTTGCTTTAACTTTGCAAAAAAATCTCCTTTGTTTTTTTCTTTTTCTTTTTTACTTAAATCTTGATTTTGTACAGGCTCTTTATCTGTCATAAGAAAAACTTTTAAACACTTATCTGACACTTAAATCAGATATTGTCCCTAGTATAAAGCAGATTAAGGAATATTGTCAAGTCTCAAAATATATTATTTAGAACTCAACTCACAACCCGCTTTGTGTTCTAAGAAACTTTGTAAATTTCTAAAAAAGTTTTTAAATTCAACATACCCTTTTTAATGATCGTAACATTATTGCCTCGTATTGGTATTAAAGTTGGCTCTGAATCTGGCAGTTGATCTAAAAAAATTATTAGAATATTAGAATAAATGTCTTGCCAATCAGACTCAAAATTGCACTTGTTTCTACCTTTGTTGCCATTTCTACATTTAAAGGCTTTATTTGCTTTTAAAAATTTGACTTTGATTTACATTTTCAAAAATAACCTGAGTTCATAGTTTTTTTACACAGTTTTTACACAGATTGATTAAAAAACACTGCAATTATCAAACTTTATATTATTCACAATCTATAATTTCTATCTATAATTTCTATAATTTATATTGTTGAATATCTTACTGCCATTTTTCTCTCTAATTTTTTACTTGCTTAGCTTAATTCTCTTACTACTGTAAGATCCCAAAAACAAAAAATCTGAATCTTAAAACCCACAAGCAAAACATACTTAATCCAACTTTTTAACAATAACTACTCTTGTGATATCGCTCCCAACAAGAGCTATTTTCTGGCCAAGACTTGCAAATAATCCAAGAAAAATAATGTGTGCTATTAAATTTAACGGATCGTTTATGACTTTTCCCGGAATTGTCAATTCTTGAGAACCTTGAAGAGTTATGGAAGAATTGCCAATTCCCATCTGAAATTCATCAGGCAAAGAATTAATTGATCCGCTATCTAAATTCAAAGTAATTCCCGGCAGATCGAAAATTCTTGCAGGACTTAATTTGCCCGAAAAAAGATTGTATCCATTCCAAAATGAAAGGGCGATGATAAAAACACCTACAAAAATCAATGCATAACCCAAAGCATCCTTTGATTGCAAATTTTGTTTGTTTTCCATTTGGCTTACGTCATATTAGCACAAAACCTTGCGTCAAATCATAAAAAATCGTTTTATTCCTATTATTCCTAAAAAGAAAAATGACCAGACTTCTGTCATATTTCACTCAGAAAAATTTCTATGGATAATGCTAAAATGAGGACTAGCCGGGAGGAAACTCCTCTTTTTTGGAGCACCCGCGCCTGAGAGAATCAGGTTTTACAAGATCCTCCCGGCGAACAAACAAATTTGCCGATTCACATTTAAAAAATGTTATGAAAATTCGCGCAATCTTCTCAAAAATCTCCACATTACGTTAACAAAATCAAACCTGGAAATTTTATATTATATTTGTTGGAGCAAGAAACACAGAATAAATAAACTTACTAAAAGAACCTGCTACTCTCCTGTGTAAGCTTCAAGCGAGTTAAGTTCAACAAACCCTTGACATGAAACAACTTGTTCACCGAACTTATCTTGAGAAACTTGTGGAATCAACCCCTTACGACAATTGATTTTTACACAAGATCTCATATTTCCTCTCAAATAAAATTGGTGCACTTCATATGAAGCATGATCACAATCTTCACAAATCGACCAATAAGTGTCTAATCTAAGAAGGTTATCGTATGCAATTTGTCTGTTATCGCCATAAAAAACAAGATGAGGTATACGTTTTTGTTCTGTGTACCTTATTTCTTGTTTTAAAGCTTTTGTCACACAACCGCGACGCGACTCTTCAGTAGATCTCTCTCTCATGATTTTTGGATTGTAAACAAAAATTTTTTTTATGTAAAGATCCAAAAATTAAATTTATATTCATCCAAAATGTGACTGGAAACCTCAGCTATTTTTTGCAATAGCCAAGCAAGTATTGTTTTTAACCCAAAACTAATACCTAAAAGGGAGGTGTAATGCCTCCAAAATGGAGGACTTCACACTCCTTAGAAAGGAGGTGATCCATCCGCTCCTTCCAGAACGGATACCTTGTTACGACTTAATCCTAGTTGCTGGTTTTACCTTCGTCCGCAACATGCGGCCTTCGGGTACCCCCAACTCCTCTGACTTGACGGGCGGTGTGTACAAGACCCGAGAACGTATTCACCGCGATATGGCTGACTCGCGATTACTACCAATTCCGCGTTCATGAGGGCGGGTTTCAGCCCTCAATCCCCACTGAGAAGCCGTTTGGTGGGATTGGCTCCGCGTTACCGCTTGGCAACCCATTGTCGGCTTCATTGTAGCATGCGTGTCGCCCTGGACATAGTGGCCATGCTGACTTGACGTCGTCCTCTCCTTCCTCCCGAGAATGACTCGGGCTGTCTCGTATGAACAATCTAACATACGACGAGGGTTGCGCTCGTTACCCCACTTAAGGGAACACCTCACGACACGAGCTGACGACAGCCATGCAACACCTGTGCTAGCACTCTCGAAGAAGTCCACCATCTCTGGCGGATTGCAGCTAGCATGTCAAACCCAGGTAAGGTTCTTCGGTTCGTATCGAATTAAACCACATGCTCCACTGGTTGTGCGGGTCCCCGTCAATTCCTTTGAGTTTTAGCCTTGCGGCCGTACTCCCCAGGCGGCTCGCTTCACGCGTTAGCTTGCGGAACAGATCTCGCAAAAAACATGAAAGCTTTTTTTGTCCAAATTAAACAAATAAAAACCTTAAGTTTTTAAATCATGTTTTTTGCGAGACCTATCCCTAGCGAGCATAGTTTACGGCTAGGACTACAGGGGTCTCTAATCCCTTTCGCTCCCCTAGCTTTCGTTCCTCAGCGTCAAATAGCGCCCAGCAACCTGCCTTCGCCCTTGGTGTTCTTGTCGATATCAACGGATTTCACCCCTACACCGACAATTCCAGTTGCCCCTACGCTCTTCAAGTCTTGCAGTATTGCGCCCCTTCCCGAGGTTGAGCCTCGGTCTTTGAAGCGCAACTTACAAAACCGCCTACGAAACGCTTTACGCCCAATAAATCCGGACAACGCTCGCGCCCTCTGTATTACCGCTGCTGCTGGCACAGAGTTAGCCGGCGCTTATTCTCCAAACCCGCTAAGATTTGGCAAAAGAAGTTTACGACCCTAAGGCCTTCTTCCTTCACGCGGCGTCGCAGCGTCAGACTTTCGTCCATTGCGCACGATTCCCAGTTGCTGCCACCCGTAGGTGTACGGGCCGTGTCTCAGTCCCGTTCTGGGGGGCCACGCTCTCACGTCCCCTACCCGTCGTAGCCTTGGTAGGCCATTACCCTACCAACTAGCTGATGGGCCGCAGGCTCATCCCTCGGTGGCTTTTGGCCTTTCATCGATCCAATCTTGCGATTGAACCGATCTTATGCGGTATTAACTTGCCTTTCGGCAAGGTATTCCCCGCCAAGGGGTAGATTCCTACGTGTTACTCAGCCGTTCGCGACTAGCCTTGCACGTAGCGCAAAAGAGCCAAAAACTGCTTTTAGACTTTGGCATCCTTTGTGCTACGCACAAAGCTCGTTCCACTTGCATGCTTAAGGCACGCCGCTAGCGTTCGTCCTGGGCCAGGATCAAACCCTCACATTAGCAAGAATTTATCTCAAAAATGAGAAAATTCTTTGGCTTCCAGTCACATTTTGAATGGCAAACTTGTAAAAAACAAATTTGCAAATCCAAAACGTCAACTAAAATTCTTTGGAGTTTCAACGTGCAAAATAAACTTGCCTAATAAAAAAAGATAAAGCCGCCAGATGGCGGCTTGCCTAAAATGCCTTAAATAAAAAAGCTTGGCAAACCTAAAAACTCATCAAGCAAACTCCTTTCGTTTGGATACTTGCATATTATATAGCAATCAAAAAAATTTGACAACAGCTTATTTCCAATTCACCTGCGAAGTAGTCACGATTTCTTTCCATGGACCATCAGGAACATCTTCCTCGTCCACAAATTGCCAATTAACTTTGTTTTCGGCGTTATTTATCCCATTAAATTTAAGACAATCGCGCAATGCGGGAGAAACATCCATGCCGGCATTGTTTGCCAATTTATTCTTGGGAGGTTTTCCTCCAAACACATATTCGTGATCATCATATTCGTAAGGACCAGCGTCTTGTATCTGTCCATAGCAAGTGATGCCATCTTTGGAAATTTTTACCCATCTGTTTTTCATCATAGACTCGCGCTCTCCCCAAACTTTTTCTTTTGCCCACGGGACAACTTTGTAAGCATTGTCTTTTCTTTTGCCATTCCAATCAAAATCATTATAAGGAAGATCCAAATAGAAAGGATTCTGCAAAGGTTTAAAACCTACGGGATAGTATCCATTTCTATTTATCGGATCGTCATAACCACCATAATTTTTAAGCCATTCATCATCCCATGCGGATATTGAATTATCCTCGCTTGATCCATTTCCAACTGGTTCTCCCACCCAAAACACTGTAGCGGTTATTCCTTTGTGAACTGGATATCTCGATTTCGACAAAAACTGGTCAGTATTGGTAGGAGATATAGTTGAGCTATAATTATTTTCTTTCTCTATCATTTCGTTGTCAAAATTGGTTTTTTCATAACTTTCAATCAATTGTCTGTCAAGCTGTAAATTATTTTGGGCAACTAAACTTTTTGAAAACACGTACAACAAAAAAGCAAAAATAAAAACTAAAACAAGCAAAACAAAAAGTAATGCAATAAGTGTAAATCCATTTTTGTTAATCACAATCTAACAATAGCGCTTAAGTAAAAGATTGTAAAATCAAAAGCATTTCTTTGGAATCTTTGGCGTTCATTAACTTCTCGCGGAGGCTGGATGCTCCGTCAAATCCCTTGATGTACATTTTGCAAAATTTTTTTAGAGTTGAGAAATTTTTTGTCTTACCCCAAGTTTTATCAAATATATCAATATGCTTTTTTAATAAATCAAAATATTCCTTTTTATCCCTTTGGATTTTTTCAATTTGCTTTTCAAAAACCCAAGGATCATGAAATATCCCCCTGCCAATCATCACTCCGTCCACATGATGCTTATCATACATTGTCAAAACTTGCGAGTAGCTTAAAATATCGCCATTGCCAACAATTATTGTGCTTGGCGATACTTTGTTTTTAATCTCAACAGCTTTGCCAATCTCGTCCCAATTCGCAGATCCCTCACTCATCTGGATAGCAGTGCGACCATGAATGGTAAGAGCGTCAAGCCCTTGTTTTAGCAAAAAACTAATCCATTCATTTGTTTGTATTTTGTTGAAACCAAGCCTTGTTTTTACGCTTACGGGTATTTTTTTTGCTCCGCTTCGCACTGCCGCGATCATTCTTGCGGTTTTTTCAAAATCAAGTATGCAACCAGCGCCAGCGCCTTTTTTTACAACTTTTTTGTCAGGGCAACCCATATTTATATCCACACCATCAAATCCCAAGTCAAAAACCATTTTTGCCGCTTTTTTTAGATTATCAGGATTAATACCCCAAATCTGAGCCACTATTGGACGATGAGAATCGCTATACAAAAATTTTTTCAAAACACTTTTTTTGCCAGCGCTTACCAATCCTTCAGCGTTTGTAAATTCTGTAAAAAATACATCAGGACGCGGCAAATAATTTGCCACAAGTTCCCTAAAGGCGTAATCTGTAACATCATCCATTGGAGCCAACACAGTGAATGGCTTGACAAGTCTGGTCCAAAAATTTGGCATGTGAGAATTATATCAGCCCGATACACTCATAATTAAGGCATGGAGACTTATTTGCCCGTAAACATCCCAAAAAAAATGATAAAGTTGCCAATTCTAAACAAGAAGTCAAACAAAGTTAAACAAGATTTTGATTCGAAGCTAGAAAATCTTAAGTCATTTAGTATTTTCCTTATGATAATTATTTTTAGCCAAAAAATTTCAAACTCTTAACCTATATTATAGGTAAAACTGCAAAAAGATTGTAAAATAACCAAACATGGAAAGATTGAATACGAACGCCAATATTGTTTGCAAGCTTACACATTTACTTGGCGCCGCAATGGGCGGGATTATGAGTAAAGACAGAAACGATATTCAAAAAATTGTAGCACATGGATACGAAAGCAATCGGGCATCTTCCAATCCTTCACTTTTAGAAATGGAATTACGATATGCATGAACTACTAAAAAGAAGGGAAGCCAGATTAGAAGTATTTTTACCTTAGGACAAAACCCAAAGATTCAGCAAAGGCATACATCTTACCAACATGGTAGCATTTGTCGATCAACACCAACAACCAGTATGTACACTCCTCTTCCCAATCGACCTATCTTTAACTTACATTGAAAAAGTAATACGAAAAGCCGACGAGGCTAGTAGATAAATTACACTAACAGGACAACTTGAGATTGGACTTGATCTTGCAGACAACAACATTCTCGGAGCCGCAATAATCTGTCATGCGGGATCAAGAGCAATAGCCAAAAACTCAGACACCAGACTGTCAAATGAATTTGATTTTCCATATGAAAAAATCAAAAAATGGCGAGATTGTGTAAGTAATTTTTCAGGCTTAACAGGCAAGTATGGATCACCACCTGCAAACACTTATCATTTTTGGGGCACTTTTACCTATGGACTGCTATCAAAAATATGGGTTACAAGAAAAGATATTCTTTTTGACCCACTTTATAAATTTCTATACACAAATATGGCCGAAATTACAGACATGTTAAGATATAAAATCAGAAAAACTGGCGATGGCACTACACATAAAGAAGCCGACATTGCCGGATTTCATCTCGGATCTTTAGTTGCAGAAATGCTATTAAGCAAATAACAACAAACAAAAATAATATAAGTTAACAAAAACACTAAAAATCACACTAAGATATCGCTAATTAAAGTCATTAATATATCAACCACAAAACGGCAAATGTAAAACAAAAAGGACAAACAAGTTTGGACAAGAATCAGATATTTGTGTTGCTGTTAATTAACAAATTTAATTTTATACACTGATGCACATAAGCAATCTAATTATTTTATTGGATTATTCCCAATTTAATTAAAAAGCAAATTTTTAATCGCCTTTCTTTTTGATCATTTTTGAGATGCTTTGAAAATTATAAGCCAATATATATTTCAAAGAGGCTACTTTCGAGATTGTCCTATTGAAAACACTGGAATCAACTTTAAAGCATGTTCGAATTGGTCCAACCCTGTAAGTTTGGAAAGTTTGCTGGGGATAGGCAACGAACAATATAGCTCTTTTGGATCATTTACTTTTAGCAAAAACGGCGTGCCTACAGTCAGACAAACTATTTTGAATGGCAAGCAAATCACATACAATTCAAGAGTTTATAAAATTGGACAAATTGGATACAGGAGAGACTGCCCTATTGATTATAATAAGGGAATAGATTTTGAAAGATGCGAAGCATGGTTAGCACCTACACCTCTTACAGATTTAATACCCGGCAGAGGATCTGATCAAAGTTTTGATGCTATTAGTTCTTTTGTCTTCTCAAAGTTAAACAGCCAAAATGTAAGAGAAACTTATCTACGTCAAACCTTTTATTACAAAAATGGTCAAAAAGGCAGAGCAAGAGACTGCCTAATGACAACTTTCGGGCCTGATTTCAATCAATGTGTCTGGCAAGCAGAAGCGAACTTAAGCAACATAAGAGGTGTAGGAGGAGAATCTTACTCATCCTTCAGCGCAAAAATCATAACTCCTACCGGAGGGGGTGGCTCTTATCTACGCCAAGTATTAATCCCCAGAGGAAGCATTAATATTGCTTACACTCGCAATTGCCCTGCAAACAACGATGTTGGTATTCAATTCAATATGTGTTCCAACTGGCAAACGGAAACAATCCAACTACCAAACAATGAAACAAACTATAGCGCTTACGAAGAAACTTTGTTTGAAACAAATTTCATATTAAACCCCAAAAACAATGTGATTGTTTTTATGCTAGATGATTTAGATGTAGACACATTTAACAAAGCGGTTGAATTAAATCTGTTACCAAATTTAAAAAATCATGTTCTAAATAGAGGCATTAATTTTGTAAATGCTTTCGCCACAGACTCTGTTTGTTGTCCTTCAAGAGCAACTTTTTTTACAGGTCAATATTCTCACAATCATGGCGTTTTAAGCAATGCTGAGCACAATGGTTCTGTTATTAAGTTTAAAGACAACTCAACTTTAGCAACTTGGTTGCAAGCAAGGAATTATAAAACCGCACTTGTTGGAAAGTACTTAAATAGTTACGGTGTAGTAGACCTTACCAAAGACGGACGAGTAGATAATAATGACAAAGCATATATCCCCCCCGGATGGACAAGGTGGTATGGGCTTTTGGATTGGAACGTTTACAAAATGTATGGCTTTGAAATAAATGAAAATGGCAATGTATTGACTTACCCTTTAGAGCAAAAAAGTGAAAATTACCAAACTAATGTTTTAGCGAAAAAGGCTTTGGATTTTATTAAAGAAAATGCCAGAGATAGGGCTACTCAAAAGCGCAATCAATTCTTCTTGTATCTTGCTCCAACGGCTCCACATGTAGAAATTTTACCAAATACCCCATTTAGCAGGTACTCAGATATGTGGAAATGGTCAATAAGACCTGACCCCGTTGATGCAAATAGATCTGTTAATCTAATCAATCTCCCATACTTAAATAAATGTTCTGAGTATGAATGTTCTTTTGATGAATCAGATGTAAGCGATAAGCCAAATTGGATAAAAAATTTGAATAGATTAACAAGCAGTGAAAAAGATATGATTCGCAATCAGTTTAGAGACCGGTTACTTTCGTTAATTGCGGTGGACAGAATGATTGGAAACATAGTAAACGAATTAATAGCTCAACAGGTATATAATGATACTGTATTTATATTCACTTCAGACAATGGTTTTCTTTACGGGGAGCATAGAATAGCCGGTAAAATGAATGCTTTCGATGAATCAACAAGAGTACCATTAATAATAGCTCCCGCAGGTGGCACGAGTGCTAGAAACGTTAGGAGTATAGTATTGATGAATGATCTTGCGCCTACAATTGTAGAAATAGCCTCTGCCACAACCCCACCAGAAACAGTAATTGATGGCAGATCATTAATCCCTCTAACAACAAATCAGAACGCCATTGCTTGGAGGAACAAGTTTTTAATAGAACACCAACCTTTAACTGATTTTAGAAAGACTCCAACCTTGTTGTTCTACGATGTGCCTCAATATTACGCAATTCGTACAATAATAGATGGAAGAACTTCAAACTTATACATAAAATACGGAGCAGATAGTCAATATGAATTCTACAATTTACTCACTGACCCATACGCTTTAAAAAGCGCAATCCTGAATCAGAGTGAAAAAGCATATTTTGACAATCTAATAACCAATTTTATCACCTGTAAGGGAGATGCCTGCCGTAACTTGGAAAACAATTGAATATAATTATAAATAATTATAAAAAAAATGAAACAAATAGATTTTTTAGACTTGACCTGTGTGCCAATTGAAGCAATTTACCAAGAAATAGGCAGGCTTGTGTTTGAGTCGATAGGAAACAAAGATTGGATTACTGCCAAAGTCTTTGCTGAAATAGAGGACAACTCAAGTGGGACAACCTATGGACGTTATACAACCAAAGAATCTTCAGACTACTCGCTAAGTTTTGATACAGACTACAGAATGTATCTTGCTTTTGATGAAATAAGAGAAAGAATGAG
>JANWVB010000045.1 GCA_025057695.1 Patescibacteria group bacterium | reverse complement strand
AAAAGAAGCGGAAGCGGGAGACAATAAAACCACATCTCCGCTGGCAGACACTTCTCTGGCTTTTTCAACAACTTTTTGCATAGAAGTCATGCCAAGATTAAATATCAAACCCTTAAAATTAGCTTTTCGCAACTCAAACTCAATTCGATCAGCAATCTGACCAATCAATATTATTGCTTTGACATTTTTCACTTTAGCAATATGGCTTGCCATCTGGCTATAAGACAAACCTTTATCAGATCCCCCCAATATTAAAATAACTGGTTCTGAAAAAGAATCCACAGCCGCCATCGTAGGCTGAGGATTAGTCGAAAACGAGTCATTATAATATGAAACTCCGTTTATTTTTGACACAAACTCTAACCTATGTTCCAACCCTTTGAAATCAAACACACTTTTTTTGATTGAATCAATGTTGCAACCAATACAAAAAGAAGCGCACACGGCCGCAGTGACATTTTCCCAATTATGTCTGCCTCTTAATTGCAAATCGCCAACATCCCCAACAATTTGATTCCCCCCATTCATGCAAATTCTAATTTTATTACCAGTCACATAACAACCATTCACTTTCTTTTTCTTGCTGAAATAAAAAACCTTGCCACGGGTTAATTTCTCAAAACTCCTTGGTGTTTCATAATCAAAATTGATCACTGCATAATCTGTATCATTTTGGTGCAAAACAATATTCTTTTTTGCAGATACATATTCTTCTTGATTTAGATGCCAATCCAAATGATCGGAAGTAATGTTCAAAACCACAGCCACATGCGGACTTTTATGCAAGTCAATTAATTGAAACGAGGAGATCTCCATAACAACTATACTTTCTCTGGTTAAACTTGGCAATAATTCTAAATAAGGTTTGCCTATATTCCCAGCCAGATAAACATCTAGTCCTTGCTCTTTGCAAATATTGTAAATTAATGTGCTTGTCGTTCCTTTGCCTTTGGTGCCAGTTACACCAATTATCCGGCTTGGACATTTCTCAAAAAAAAGCTTTATTGCGCTTGAAATTGCAACGCCATTTCTTTCAGCTTTAATTAACTCTTCTTTATACCTATAAACACCCGGTGATCTAAATATAATATCAAAATCCGAATTAATCCCTGATAAATAATTAGAACCGCATACAAACTCAATTTCATGTGTGTCTATGCCTTGAAAGTTGAGTTCGTCTTTTGTTTTTTGATCAAATACTGTTATTAACGCTCCTTGCTTGTGCAAATAATTTGCTAAATCTTTCCCTTCCATGCCAAAACCAAGTATGCCAACTTTTTTGTTTTTTAATGATTTATCCATAGTATCTTTTTTATCTCTCCATTAAGAGCCATTTTAACAGCTTCTTTATCACTCCAAGGATACTCAACACCATTATAAGACATACTTTTTTCGTGGCCCTTGCCACAAATAATAACGGTGTCCTTTTCTTGCGCAATTTTATTAATCGCAAAATATATAGCTTCACCCCGTTCAGGTATTTTTAAATATAACTTGCCTTTGCATTCTTTAAACTTATCTTCGTCTTTAAAATTTTTTATTTCCACTCCGCCCACATTTCTTGCTGAATCAGACATTACATCTAATATCTGGTTTACATCTTCATATCTTGGATCTTCAGCCGTAAATATGGATACATCAGAATAATTTACAGAAATCTGAGGCATGGTAATTCTTTTTTGTGTATCCCTCTCGCCTGCGCAACCAAAAACCGTAATCAACTTGCCCTTAGTTTTAGATCTTAATAAACGAAGAACTTGTTCCAAAGCGTTTGGAGTATGAGCAAAATCAATATAAATATTAATCCTTTTGTCATTTTCTATTTTTTCCAATCTTCCACTAGGAGGTGAAAAACACTTCAAAGCAGAAATTATTTTATTCCACTTAACTTTATATATTCTGGCAGTAGCAATCGCGCACAAAATATTTGCAACATTGTAATCGCCTAAAAGTCTTGTTGAAATAAGCATTGTTTTATTCCCAGCTTTGAGTTTAAAAACCGTTTTATTAATCGCGCTTTTTATATCATAAGCATAATAATCAGCATTAGCATCGCCAGACAAGGAATATGTGTAAAATTTCTTTGCGTTTGATTTATTTTTGATATATTCAAAAGATGCATCATCTTTGTTCAAAACAGCATATTTGACACTTTTAAATAGTTTAGCTTTAACATCCCGATAATTCTCAAATGTTTTATGGTAATCAAGATGTTCGTGAGTAATATTTGTAAGGCAAGCAGTTTCAAAATTTATGCCATGAACACGCATCTGATCTATACCATGCGAAGTAACCTCCAAAACCACGTGGGTGCAATTAAATTTATTCATCTTATGCAAAATCTCTTGCAAAACAAGAGGCTCAGGATTTGTAACATGAAAACCAGTATCCACCTTTTTATCACCAATAATCGCATTTACTGTCGAAACAATTCCAACATTTTTCCCACTATGCTTTAATATCCAATAAATAAGATTCGCAGTCGTTGTTTTACCATCAGTTCCAGTTATGCCAATTATCTTAAAAGCTTTAGATGGATTGCCATACCAATTAGAAGCTATAATCGCAAGCGCTTCGCGGGAATTTTTTACTCTTATATATGTTGTCCCCCAATCTTTCTTATAATCTTCCTCTCCAACTATAACTATTGCTCCTTTTGAAATTGCATCAGGTATTAAACTATGAGAATCAATTTTCATCCCGCGAATTGCCACAAAAAGACTATTTTTAGTTATACTTTTGGTGTTGTCGGAAACACAAGAGATATCCTTTTTTAGATCGCCATAAATACTCAATATATCCACTCCCTTAATTAATTTGGTTAAATTCATATTGTCACTAATTCAAGCTCTAGATTTATACCATAATTTTCATACACATCGGCTTTCATTAATGAAATCAAATTCAAAATCTCATCTGGTGTAGCGCCACCGTAATTAACCACAATTAAAGCATGTTTCTCGTAAACTCCAACTTTGCCAATTCTTTTGCCTCGCCACCCCAAATTATCAAGAAGTCTCCCGGCAGGTATTTTTACATACTCATTTTGATCAAGTGAATCACTGTCTTCAAAATAAGAAAGCGAATTTGCAGGATAACATTGCAAGCTAGAATCCATTCGCAATAAATCTTCGTATTTTCGTTTTGTCACCAAAGGGTTTTTGAAAACACTTCCAGCGTTCCCTAATTTTTTAATGTCTGGAAGTTTTCGCAATCTAATTGATAAAACAGCATCATAAATATCTCTTATTGTGAAAGGCTTAACCTTGCCAAGATTATTAAGTTCAGAGATTATTGATATCTTGTTTTTGCTATCAACTGTTCTGCCAGTTTCAAAATAAGAAGCATTTATGACAGGTTTTTTACTTAGTCTCAACCTCACCTTGGTAATCAACCATTGTCTTTTTCCTTTGCCATTTTTAAAAAAACTCTCACGATAATCAAAATCACATTCACTTTTTTCAAATGTTTTCTTTAGTCCTGTTTTCAAATTTATTGCGTCAAGAGAAACAAAAACATCTTCAAAATTCTGCCCATAAGCGGCGATATTTTGAACAGGAGCAGCGCCAACTGTGCCAGGAATCAAAGCCAAGTTTTCAATTCCTCCATAATTATGATTAACAGCCCAAGTAACAAGCTCATGCCAATTTTCACCGGCACCAACTTCAACCACTATAAAACTTTGATTTTCTTCAACAATTTTCACACCTTTTATTTTCACACCAATCACAAGCCCATCAAAATCTCTTGTAAACAAAACATTTGCTCCGTCTCCCAAAATAATTATGTTTTGCTTAGATAAATATTTATCAGCCAATATTTCATAAAACTCATCTTCATAATTTAACTGAATGAAGTATCTTGATTTTACATCTAATCCAAAAGTGTTATGCCTTTTCAGGGAATAATTACTTTTTATATTTTTTACTTGGTTGTGCATAATGATATTTGTATATGTCTCCAGCTCCCATAGTTATAACAACATCGTTTCTCATAACATTTTTGTCTAACCAAGCATCAATTTCTGAAACACCACCAATGTAAAATGAATTTTTGTTCATAGTTTTAATTTTATCAACAAGCAACTGGGAATTAACGCTATCATCTTTTTCCTCTCTTGCCGAGGAAAATATATCTACTAAGCCAACAACATCTGATTTGGAAAGCGCAAATGAAAAATCATCAAACAATGCCTTGGTTCTTGAATAAGTATGAGGTTGAAACAACACAATAATCCTTCTGCCACTAAACCATTCCCTGGCGGCATGTATTGTGTTTAGTATTTCTTTTGGGTGATGAGCGTAGTCATCAACATATGTAATACCATTTTGCGTTTTCACAATTTCAAACCTCCTCCGACAACCCAAATAAGACTCCAATCCCAAAATGATATCATCAACATTTATCCCCACATGCTTACCTACAATAAAACTTGCCAGGGCATTTAAAGCATTAAACCTGCCAGGCACTGATAGCTTAAATTCATATTTAATTCTTCCATTTATTATCCGACAAAGCGCTTTTTGGGAATCTAGATAATAATTCTGAATTCTAAAATCAGCGTTTTCTGAAAAACCATAAGTAATCACTTTGCATTTAAGATTGTCTAACAAGCTTGCAACATTAGAGTTATCAACACAGGCAACCAGAAGTCCATCTCTCGGTAATTTCTCAAAAACCAACCTAAACGCTTTTTTTGTCTCCGCAAAAGAATGATAAATATCTGGGTGATCATACTCTATATTCGTAACAACTAAAATTTTATGATTTATCAGATAAAACTTAGGTCTATTATCAACTCCGGGGGAAACTGCATATTCGTCAGATTCACAAACAAAAAATTTGCCATCCTTTTCGTAATGTCCGGGAAATCCAAGAGGGAATATGCCTCCAACACCAACAATATATGAAGGCTTTAAATTTGCATAATCAAATAAATTTGCAATCATAGCTGAAGTTGTAGATTTCCCTCCAACTCCACATACCCCTATAACATCTTTTGTATTTGCCAAATTAGCCATAAACTGAGCATAACTAAACACTGGTATTCCCCTGTCCTTTGCCGACATCACCTCAGGATTTTTTAAACCACCATGAGCCGCAGTAAAAACAAGCGCGTTAATATCATCATCAACATTAGAAGGAGAAAAACCAATCTTCCAACTTATATTTCTCTTCCGCAATACTTCATCAGTAACAAACTCATCTGAAACATCGCTACCGGAGACTTCACAACCAGCATCAACCAAACAAAGCGCTAATGCAGTCATCCCAACCCCTTTTATACCAGTTAAATGAATTTTTTTTAAATCTTTTAAAAAATTTGGAGGATAGTAATCCATCATCAATCAAACTCTTTTATCTCTACACCTAATTTATGAAGATTTTCTTTGAAGTTTGGATGTCCCCTATACAAAGCATCGGCATTTAATATAGTAGTCTGTCCTTCAGCAATCAAAGCGCACATCACCATCGATACCACAGCACGAATGATATATGGAGCTTCAAGCTGAGCTCCATGCAATTTCTTCCCGGCGCTAACTATAACTCTATGAGGATCCGCCATTATGATGTTAGCGCCAAGTTTTGTTAACTCCGAAGTCCAAAAAAGACCAGCTTCGTACATCCAATTATGAAAAAGAACTTGTCCTTTTTTTGCCTTTAGGACTATTGGAATAAACATCGGCAAAAGATCTACAAGCAACCCCGGCCATGGTTGAGCGCGAATTATTAAATAACCAGCTTCGCCAGGGTAAATTCGCGGCAGTTTTTTCTGATCTACAATTGAAAATTCTCCTGTGTTTTGAACATACACGCCCAATTTGGAAAAAATGTAATTTATATATGTAAATAATTCAGGATGGGTATTTTTTACCTTTATATAACCACCAGTAGCCGCCGCCAAAGCCAGAAAAGTTGTAATTTCATGGTGATCAGGGTAGATTTCATGAATGCCTTTTTGATTCAAGTATTTATTCCCGTTTATAGTTAATACACTGGAACCTATACCCATTATATCTGCTCCACAAGAAACCAAAAAACTACACATCTCTTGAACATTAGGCTCAGAAGCAGCCCCAATAATAGTTGTTTTCCCTTTTAAACTAGTTGCCAACATTATTATATTTTCGGTAATAGTAGGACTCATTTCCGGTAGCCAAACTTGTGTGGCAAAAGCTTTTGTCGCATCCATGTAAACTTTTCTTTCCCCATTCTTTACAACCACCCCTAACGCTTTAAAAGAATCATAATGAGGTCCCAACGGCCTTAAACCCAAAGTGCACCCACCCGGTAAATCTTGGAAACCCACCTTTCCAAATCTCGCAAGCATAGGACCCCATAACAAAGATGTGCCTTTCATGTTTCCTAAATCTTGTTTATCCAAGTTATCAAACCTAATATTGGAATTATCAATTCTCATTCTCCCATAATTTTTATCCCACTCAATCTTACTTCCCAATTTATTCATTATCTTGCATAGCCTATCAACATCCGTTATGTTAGGAACATTTGAAAATTCAACAGGTTTATCAAAAAGTATTGAACAAGGTATAAGAGCAACTATTGAGTTTTTGTTACCAGAAGGAATCAATTCGCCATTTACTATCTGACCGCCATTTATTTTTACATGCATATTTTTACTTACAAAAAAACAACCCGTCCAAAAGATTATACACTTTTTAAAAAAAATTTTAGTCTTGATTGTCTGGAGGTATCTTTAAATAAGAAAACAACTGATTCGCGATTTTATACCAAAGCGGAGCAGCAGTTTCTGAAGCCCAAGGTGAAGTTGAAGGCTTATCTAAAGTCACAAGCATTACAAATTTAGGATTATCATAAGGCGCAAATCCAATAAAACTGGCAATTGTTTTTTCTTTATCATAATGCCCTTCAATTGGTATCTGTGCTGTTCCTGTCTTACCCGCAACTTTAAAACCTCGCAAAAAAGTCCATTTTGCCTCGCCATTTTTTGCCGCCTGAGCCATCATGTAAGAAATTTTTTTAGCAGATTGTTGTGATATTACTTGTCTTGATTCAACCGGCAATATGTCTTTTTCCCAATCTGCGCTTGACAAGCTATTCACTACCTGAGGAGTCATTAACTTCCCTCCGTTAGCTATTGCTCCGACAGCTCTCACCATCTGAATTGGCGTAACAGCCACTCCTTGTCCAAAACTAATAGTTGCTTGATCTACAATGCTCCATTTAGACTTATCCCGAAATCTGGGAGACACTTCTCCTTGCAAATCTATACCAGTATTTTCACCTATGCCAAACTTTCTTAAATATTCGTGCATTCTCTCAATTCCCAATCTGCGCGCAACAAAAACCATACCAACATTGTCAGAATTAACCAAGACATCAGTCATAGTCGAGTTTTTACGATATTTTTTATTCCAAGTCTCTATTAAATATTTGTCTACAGCAACAGGACCGCTACAAATTTCACAAATAGTGTCAGAGTCAATTACTCCCGCATCAATCCCCGCGGCCATAACTAAAACTTTAAATATCGATCCCGGCTCAAAAGAATAAGACACATTTGGATTAATGAAATATTCGTTACCATATTCCCAATATCTAGCCGGGTCATAAGAAGGATAAGAACTCATAGCAAGAATGGCACCATCTTGTGGCCTTAAAACAATCGCGTTCCCGCCTGATGCGCCATATCTCTCAATCCCATTTTTCAATTCTTTATCGACAATAGTTTGGATAGTTTTATCTATATGTGTTTTCAAGTTTACTCCATTTGCCGCGTCAACTTCTTTTAAATCACGCAACAGAATAGGCAATCCTAATGCATCCTTTTCATACTTGATGTACCCAGATTTACCACTAAGTGCTAAATCATATTCCCCTTCTAAACCAAAATAACCAACATCAACACCTTCCTCATTTTTGCCAACAAATCCCAACAAATGCGCGGCTATTGAATCCTCTGGATAATACCTGGAATACTCTAGTTCAAAAGTCAAAAATGGATATTTTAAATCTTCGATTTTCCTTTTTAATTCTTCATCTAACCGGAAATCCAATATAACCCATTGAAGTTTAGAATTTAATAAAAGATTCTTAATCTTACTTTTTTTAGATTCATCTAATTTCTGATCACCCGTTGTCAAAATGTTCATCAAAGAATCAACAATCGAATCAATTGAACCTTTTATTAAAGAAGGATTTGCTATTAATTTATATCTCACTACAGATGCCGCAAGCCAACTGCCATCCGTAGCAAGTATATTTCCTCTTGGAGCCGCAAGCACTTTGCCCCAATCGTATTGTTTGCGAGCTTGCAATGACAATTCATCACCTTTGACCACTTGCCAATAAAAAAGACGCGCGCAAACCAGCAAAAAAAAGAGCAAAAAACCAAGGCTATACACTGCCAGTCTTTTGTTGAAAATACTATCTGCCATCTTTTGAGAGGTATAAATTCTCATAAAACTAAAAATGTCTTACTTTATTATCAAGGTAGATATAAATGATTGTTTTGAATGCTTTCACCACAGCGAGGCCAACGTCTCATTTTGAGAGATAAACACAACAAACTTTTGGGTAGAAAATCCAAGCTCTTCAGATATTGATCCAACCTTGGCTAGAGAATATCTGTCAGCCAATTCAGCCATAAGTTGATTATTTTCTTGCTCAAGTCTTTCCCTCTCATTATTTGATACACTAAGACGTTCACCCAAAAAAGCAGTCTGCATAGACACAAAAACCTGTACAAACGCAAGGAATACAACAATTGTCCAAATCAAAATATTTTTTTTGACACTTAGGTTTTTTGCTTTCATATAATTACTTTGATCTCATCAAAGCAACTATATTTTTTCAATGAGTCGAAGCTTTGCGCTTCTAGCGCGTGGATTTAAACGAATCTCTTCTATAGATGGTAAAATAGGCTTTTTATTTACTATTACACCCTCTTTCCTTTTTTGAACATTATTGAAAAAATTTTTAACAATTCTATCCTCGCCAGAGTGAAAACTTATAACCGCAAGCCTTCCCCCCTTCTCAAGCACAGAAAAAGCATCCGGCAATGAATTTTCTAAAACAGACAATTCACTATTAACAAAAATTCTCAATGCCAAAAACGGTAAGGTTGCCGGGTTTATCTTACCAGAAACAAGTCCGACAGACTCTAAAACATCTAAAAAATCTCCCACTGTCGCAAAATTTTTTGTTTTTCTAAAGCTAATTACACTCTCGGCTATTCTCAAAGAATAATTATAATTCAAACAAACAGAGAACAAATTAACCAACTCTTTCTTTGAAAAAAAATTCAAAACGTCGCTTGCTTTTACCGCAAGATTTTTATCCATTCTCATATCCAAATCTGCATCTCTTGCCAAAAATGAAAAACCTCGCAAACCAGAAGTCAATTGATAACTAGAAACGCCAAGATCCATTAATACGCCATAAATATTGGTGATAGAATTTGCTTTTACTATTTCCTTAATATTTCTGAAGTTTGAGTTCACTAATTTGAAACATCCCGTCAACGAGTGCTGACGAGAAGGGCAGGCTTTAGCTAGCTTTTTCTCGCATTCAGAAATTGCAAATTCATCCACATCAATGCCCAAAACAAATAAACCCTTTTTTACAAACCAGAAAGAGTGTCCGCCAAATCCAACAGTCGCATCCACTATAGTTGCTTGATGATTTAAAAGTGCAAGTTTATCAATTTGCAAACCATCACAAACTTCCTTAACCAGAACTGGTTCGTGATAGATCTTTTTGGTATTTAGCATTTGATAACTCTATCATTAAATTCATAGCATTTTTTTGCAAATCTTCTTCTTTTTTCTGCCACGATATCTTGTCCCATATTTCTACACGATCTCCCAACCCTACAAAAGCCACATCGCTTGTGATGTTAGCGTACTCCTTTAGCATTTTAGGTAGAAC
>JANWVB010000044.1 GCA_025057695.1 Patescibacteria group bacterium | reverse complement strand
TTGGAACAGATATGACGATTTCCTCTTTCATAGAGTTATTTAACCGATGGCTCCAGGTTCTTCGTGATAATACAATTACTAGAGTCATTTACAAGTGTATACCCTATATATACCATCAGGCACCGACACAGGAAGATCTGTACTGTTTGTTTCTACACAAAGCAAGCTTAATTCGGCGTGATGTTACGACGGTTATCGATTTGACTTGCAAAATCCCGCAGCAACACGGTAAAAAGTATTCTTCACGAAAAGCTGCGAAAGCCGGTATCGTTATAGAAAAAAGTAATGATTACCATCTCTTTTGGCCGTTGCTAGAAAAAGTTCTCAAGGAAAAGTACAATAAACAACCAGTACACACATTGGAGGAAATAAAAACCCTTGCTTTCCGATTCCCACAAAATATACATTTGTTTTTAGCCTATCATCAAAGTGTACCATTGGCCGGGACAGTAATTTATGAAAACAAAACCGTAAGTCATGTGCAATATATGGCCAATAGTTCTGAGGGTTTGAAAATCCGCGCCTTGGATTTTTTGTTGAACCATCTAATTCAAGAGGTTTATTCGAACAAAAAGTACTTCGATTTTGGAATTTCGAATGAACATGAGGGCCGTTACTTAAACAGTGGCCTTGCTCAATTTAAAGAAGGGTTCGGTGGCAGAACTGTGGTGCATGAATTTTACGAAATAAATGTATCTTAATAGTTGAGTAGACTGGAATCTTTGTGGAACTGAAACTAATCAAACTTCCGATAATCCATGACCAAAGGGGAAATTTAACGTTCATTGAAAGTGGCACGCACATCCCATTCCAGATCAAGCGTATATATTACCTTTATGATGTCCCTGGAGGCGCAGAACGTGCAGGACATGCCCACAAGAGACTCCAGCAACTTATGATTGCCATCTCTGGAAGTTTTGATGTCCATTTAGATGATGGGACAGAGAAAAAAGTCTTTCACTTAAATCGCTCTTACCATGGCTTGTTTATCCCGCCGATGCATTGGCGGATAATCAATAATTTTTCTTCAGGTGCTGTTTGCCTTGTGCTCGCTGATCAATACTACGATGAATCAGATTATATCAGAGATTATAAAGATTTTTTAGAAGCTTGTGGACATAAAAAATCCACTTAGTCACACTTTTTATGATTTATATCCCTTACACAAATCCATAAAGAGGGAGTTGGAGGAAAAGTTTAGTGCGATTATCGATAGAAGTCAATTCATATTAGGCCAAGAGTTGGAAAACTTTGAGCAAGAGTTTGCAGATTTCATAGGAGTAAAATATTGCATAGGTGTCAATAGCGGCCTAGATGCACTGATAATAAGCTTGAAGGCGTTGGGCATAGAACACGGTGATGAAGTAATTGTTCCCGGATTTACTTTCTTTGCAACATGGCTTGCGGTAGTAAATGTTGGCGCAATACCTGTTCCGATTGACGTGAGGCCTGAGGATGCTAACATTGATCCTCAAAAAATCGTTGAAAGGATTAGCCCCAAGACAAAAGCAATCATTGCCGTTCACCTATATGGTAACCCCGCAGATATGCCAGCGATTCTTGAAATCGCCCGTCGTTTCTCGCTTTTTGTGGTGGAAGACAATGCACAAGCAGTAGGGGCCTCAATCTTGGGCCAAAAAACAGGCAGTTTTGGTCACATAAATGCCACAAGTTTTTATCCGACTAAAAATTTAGGGGCACTAGGAGATGGAGGTGCAATTACCACCAATGATGCTCTTCTAGCAGAGAAATGTAGAAAAATGAGAAATTATGGCTCGATCTCAAAATATAAACACGAAATGTTGGGGTTCAATTCGCGCTTGGATGAGTTGCAAGCTGCTTTTTTGAGAATTAAACTTAAATATCTTGAAACCCATGTAACTGAGCGACGAAAATTGGCTGCCCAGCTGATCAGTGTATATAATGAAAGATTACAAAACCAATTGACTTTTGTTAGATATTCATCTGAAGCTGCTCCACATATTTTGTCGTGTCTAGATACAAAGGGCATTTTATCTAGTTACGAATTGCCTTCACACTATCCTTACTGCATTAACGATTTTCATGAGTTACTTGGCATTGCAAAAAGTTACTTGCCGGTTGCAGAAAAATTCGCAAGATTTCAGGTGAGTTTGCCATTTTATCTGGGGATTATTAGTGAAGCTTAAGAGTGTAAGCATCATAATACCGATGTATAATCATGCAAATCTAGTAACCTCATGCCTTGAATCTATAGCAAGAATTCAGTTTAGACCATTAGAAGTGATTGTTATTGACGATTATTCTACCGACGAATCCTTTCAGGTTGCAAAACTTTACATGGACCAAAATTTTCTAAATAAGGGTATCAAATACCAAATTAGACGAAATCCCCAAAACTATGGCCCCGGTAAATCACTAAACATTGCCTTGCAGCTGGCGCGTCATACGCATATTATGGCTTTTGCATCTGATGATGTCTATATACCAGAAAATGTTGATAAAGTATTAGGCTATTTCTCGGGATACAATGTGCACTGGCTAATCAACGAGGGCTTTACCCATCAATTAGATCAGATTCATGGTGAAAGAGTAAGGAATTTTTTGTCGCAGGGACCCAAAAAATTGCTGAAACATCTGTACACAAATTTGGGCTTTATCTTCGTGCAATCCACGATCATAGCAAAAGTAATATTAAGAAAAATAGGAGGCTGGGATGCGGATCGAGAAACTTCAGAGGATTGGTCCCTGACTATTAAAATAACCAAACATCTAATTGAGCAAGGCATTAAATACCATTATACTGATATACCAGTTTTCATATATCGAGATCATCCCGGAAACTCTTACAAAAACACTCCGCTACAGGTTACAAGGATCATTAATTGTATTGACAAGTATGTACCGGCAAAATACGGAATCACCTTGAAGAATCGTGAGGTGCTGGCACATTTAACTGGTCTCTGGAATGAGTACAGACATGTTTTGTTTGAATTAAATGCAATAAAAAGATCCAAAGCTTACGCCGCAATTTTGATATTAAGAAAACTCAAGAACCGGTTTAACATATTTGATAAAGTTTTTGCATTCGGTAGGAGAGTCGTGACAATTACTAAAAGCGTTTTCACAAAAAAGCATATTAAAGCATATTTAAGATGTTTAGCGACAACTTTTGGAATAATTTGATATATAGTAGCATTAGAAAACCAATGTATCTCCCACCGTCTGCATGGTTGGACCATATTCCATTCGCATTCGCAGCTATTAATTTTCTTAAGCCGAGAAAAATTGTGGAATTAGGAACTCACCATGGTGCATCATTCCTCAGCTTTTGTCAGGCTGTCCAAGAAAACGATTTAAAATCATCAGTCTATGCAGTGGACACATGGCAAGGTGATGAACACGCTGGATTTTATGATGACAGTGTTTTCCAGTCATTAAAGGCAATAGTTAATAAAAATTACTTTTCATTTGCACATCTCTTGCGTATGACTTTTGACGAAGCCTTGCCATATTTTAGCAATGGCGAAGTCGATCTTCTGCACATTGATGGCTTACATACTTACGAAGCTGTAAAGCACGATTTTGATAGTTGGTTACCCAAAATCAGCGAACAGGGTGTTGTGTTATTGCATGATACTGAGGTGAGAGAAAGAAATTTTGGTGTTTGGCGGCTTATGCAGGAGGTATCATCATCTTTTAAGACTTTCAATTTTCGTCATGGTTATGGACTTGGTATTGTCATTGTTGGAAAAAATGTGCCCAGTGACTTCTTATTGCTTTGTGAAGCTCTTGAGCAACCAGTTTTTTATCAACTTTTTGAGAGACTAGGCTACAGCATCAGGAAAGAACTGGAACTATTACAACTAATTGAAGAAAAAGAACAGCTCAAAATAAAATTCGAACTAGAAATTAATAACCTAAAGCAAAGTTATAGCTTTAAAATTGGTAGGTTAATTACATGGCCAATACGTAAGATTCGCAACGCTATTTCTTGATATAGATGCTGTGTATTTAAAAAACAAAGTTAAATCCCCTGAAAGATTTTTATATCAGAAAAAACCCAAGTTTTCATTCAAACCAAATGCTGTGGCGATTTTACTTTTCTGACGTTGAGCACGGCCAGGCAGCATGCCTTTTGAGCTCTACGGGGGCAAAGATCGCCTATGACTGTGGTTCAAAATCCGATCCGGGCAGAGCATTTAAGGAATTGTTCATTAAGCCCCCCTTCAAGATTGATACATTGGTGTTTAGCCACTTCCATTTTGATGATTATAGCGGGCTTTAATATGCGAAAAGGGAAAATTTCAAAAACACGTTATCAATCCGAAACATCTATTATCCTAGCATACCTAAAATGCAAAATGGCAACACTCCACAACTTATCCTGGCATTTGCTGCTTTAAACCAGTATCATGCTGGGAAAGTGCTTGGGGGAAAAGAGTGGGCACATGGGTTGGGATCTTGTGAAACTGGTCAACGCACTCAACTGGCACAACACGAAAGCAAAAGGTTGGCCACTCGTTGCTGGTGAAAAGAAGTATATTTCAGGAGTTAAACTGAAAGTGCTATGGCCACCTTCGCTCATGCCAAAAAGTTTCAGCAAAAATGTAAGAAAAGCGCTGGAATCCTATGCATCTGCCTTGAAAGAGGATTATGATTTGAAAAAAATTGATGAGCTTTTACAGGAGCAAAAACAGAGTTTAGTGAGAATGTATACCAAAACTCAGGAAAACGAAGAAACTCTGGAGACGTGGGACGATAACGTTAGTGAAATATACCAAATTGATGACAGAGTTGAGGATGTTGAACAGGAAGAAGTTCTCGAGAACTTTACTGCACCTAATTTGATAGATGATAAGAAAATTCCTGAGATTACCCGCAAGGCAAATAGAGCATTGTGCAGGGTCGCAAATGATCTCAGTTTGGTTTTCACATTAGACGGTCACTGGCTGCTTGCTTGGGGCGACGCAAGTCCAAAGGTGATTCCCCAAGTAGTAGCAAAGTTAAATCCAAGTTTTTATGCTATGACAGCTCCGCATCATGGTTCAACATTTTCAAGCGCATTGAATAATCTCTCTCCACACTTTGTGATTGGCTCTGGCAGCTTGAAACAATAGCGAGCTTACGCCACAAATTATGATGCCATTGCAAAAAAGTGCTACCTACATACTGGCAGGCATGGTGATGTTCTTGTTGATCTCATTTATCATTTTTTGTTGGGCGATTACCCTGTTGGTTGATAAGATTGCTTCATGGTGATCACATGCGCAATGATAACACTAGATGAATTGTCGTATGCCAGTTTGAGGCTCAGATTTTGAGGCTTGGCGCATTACAGTACGCCGAAAGCGGAGGTCCGTATGATTTACAACTCATGGCCTGAATGAAAAAAATACAAACGACAACTTTATTTAAGTGTGTTCCAAATAATGGCGCACTTGTGTGGGGTGTGGTCATGCGATGAATTCCATGTTTTTGAATCTTTGGTACGATGCATTTGGAACATGCACGTAAAAATAATTACATCAACATAGACAGTATTAAAAAAAATTATATCAAAAAATCTCTAAGAAACTCTGTGGGTTTTCAGAGATTTAGAATCAACAGAAATTTTTTTAGTGCACCAGCACGCGTTAACCTTTGAAAAAGTCCTTGGAATATTTTTTCAAAGGTTGCTTAAAGGTTTCTTAAATTAAGCTCAAAGAGGTACAAAAATGAAAAAAAACCCAATGTCAACAAACAATTATCTGATGAAAAAGAAAAAAAAATTTCATAATAAAAAACCATTAAAAATTTTAATGCTTATCCCCAGAGACGGTATTAGCGGTGGAATTTTTGTCTCGTATATTCAAGCACAGGCATTATATGAAAGTGGTGAAGATATAAAAATTTGCTTTATTCATGAACAACACCTGCCCAAAATTACTACATTGAAGCTCTCTGTACCTATGTGCCTCTACCAAGATGAAGTTGTGGCTCAGCATCGATACGATGTGGTTATAGCTACATGGTGGGAAACCTTATATGATGCAATGCATATTAATGCAGAACGCGTAATTTATTTTTGCCAGAGTGATGAGCGTCGCTTTTACCCAGTTGATGATGTTAACCGTATTTGGGTACAAAACACCTACATACATAAAGATATTGGTGTAATAACAGAAGCTCGTTGGATACAAAAGTTGTTACAAAAAGATTTTGGGTTAACAGTGGAGTATGCACCTAATGGAATTGACTTAAAAAGATTCAACCCCTCTGTGCCACCCTTGAAGCCCAAAGAGAACAAATTGCGTATATTGATTGAAGGCCCCGGAGATGTTCCCTTTAAACGCGTAGATCTAGCCTTTCGAGTAGCCAATAAATTCGATGACATTGAGGTGTGGTATGTTAGTGCCACCGATTTTGTAGATGCTTCATGGAGATTCACTGAGCGGTTTGTAAAAGTCCCATATTACGAGATGCCCAAAATATATCGTTCATGTGATATTCTTTTGAAGCTTTCTACCGTAGAAGGCTTCTTCGGCCCTCCCTTAGAAATGATGGCTTGTGGTGGTACAGCACTGGTTTCTAATGTGACTGGGCACGAAGAATACATAAAAGATGGCTACAATGCTCTTGTTGTTCCAATGGATGATCAAGAGGCTGCCGAATCAAAATTAAGAGAACTGATAAATAATGAGCCATTACGACTACGACTTTGTGCCAATGGCATAAAAACCGCACAGAAGTTGGCTTGGCAGAGACAAACTCCAAAGTTTCGTGAAGCTGTTCATGAAATCGTTGCCAAAGTTCCAATCACGAGTTATTACACTAAAACACGTATCCTTCTCGATGGGTATAATAAGGAAACAATTTTAAAGGCAAACAAAATTTTGAAAATCTTCGAAAGCATAAAAAGTATACGATTTGTTAAATGGTCACTGAATATTTTACACAAGTTATATATATGGAAGAAAAAAAAAATAACAAAGTCAAAAACAACTTCACTAAAATTTTTATTTTTACGATATAAACTTAATCAGCTATCTAGTGTTTTGTACAGCAAATATTCATATCCAGAAGACTTTAGCGTAAAATTACCACCTGGAAATATCGCATTTGCTGGGCAACCTGAATATTTCAAAGTAGTCTATTTTGATCCGATAGCAGATGGCTACGGTTACGAATTCCCTATCAATTCTTATGATCTGAGAAATTTACAAGATCTTCCTGCATTCATAGAACAACATAAAATCAAGTCTGTCATTGTTTTCAGGCCAGAATTTTTTGCGGATTACATTCATATCCTAAAGTATTTGAAGAAACTAGAGATTGTTCTAATTGGTTATTCAACAGAACCTATACCCCATGATGGGCAGATTACATTCCATTATGATCAACTCACCCGCTTGAGAAACCTTCTCAAAGCTAAAGGACTACCATACGATATGCTTGTGCATATGGACAGGTCTTCGTTACGAACATTACGCTATTTTGGTTTTAACAAGATAGTGACTTTTCCATTACCAACTAGTAGAAAATTATATTACCCTATACCTGATTGCAAGAAAAAGTATGATGTTTTATTTCTTGGTCGTAGTACGGAATACCGAGAATATATGATGTCCAAAATAAAACAGAAATTGAATGTTCTGCATATTTCACATGGTCTGCCATGGGAAGAGAAAAACCAAGTTATAAATGAATCACATATAGTTCTTAATCTACATAATGAACCTTACCCAAATTTTGAAAACAGGGCACTCCAGGCACTTTTTGCCGGTGCAAATCTTGTAAGTGAACAGTTAAGTGGTGGGTATTTGACAGCAAACAAACATTACTACTTAGCAAATACTCCTGAAAAAATTTTGAGCACTTGTGAGAAAATACTTGATGGGAGATTGCCTAAACTTCAGCCTCCCGACCTGCAACAATTCACCATGGAGGCATTTTTAAGAAAATTTGGTTATTCATTACCGAGTTAGTTGCATCTGGATTATTTGTAGGCTTTGTTGCTAATTATTGTATGAGCAATGGAACAATTTATAAGGCGAATTTATATTTTTAATTTTTTTTTGCAAAAATTGTCATCTCATGGCAAGCATTGAACAAAAAAATTCTTGCCGCTTTAAAGGGGAAAATTTTGCGAAATAGCCATGGCAATCTAAGCCAGTATGGGGACGGTTTAAATTGAAAACCATCGATGACAAACAATTCGTTGAAAACCAGGTTCTCTTTGAACCAGAGCTCAGTAAAAAACAAATTATGCCCCGGATACATGCCTTGCGCGGAGTTGGCATAGGGAACCGTACAAATCCATTTACCATCTGGTTTAAGTACACGGTATGATTCCTTTATGATATGCATAACATTCGAATGCTCTAAAAAATGCGATGAACGGACCTCGTCCACACTTGCATTGGGAAATGGTAGAGGACTACGATTTAAGTCTATAATTATATCTGGGAGCTGTTTTGGATTTTTAATTTGTGCCTCAAGGCCATAGCCATTGTCCAGACCGATTGCTCCAGGAAACTTGTAATAGCCACAGCCAAGATCTATTACAACTCTTTCTCCCTTATTCCTTCTTTCTTCCAAAAGTTTCTTCGCTAAATTCCAAGCTTGCTTTCTTGTCATGGTTCTCACACTAACATTACAATGCAAAAATGGTAAGTTGTAAAGCCCATTTTTCCTCCAACTCCTCGTTGGAGATAGCGAACAACAGCAATCATTTTGGAAAAGTTCAGCTGTGTGAATCTTTATTTGATGTCCATTTTGCCGAAACTTTCAAAAAAACTAATTCATTTTCTGTATGAATGAGCCGGTAATCGTTACAGGCGGTGCTGGTTACATAGGAAGCCACACTTGCATTGCATTGGCAGAGGCGGGATTTAACCCAATAATTATCGAAAATTTTTGTAATTCAAAAAAAAGTATTATACAAAGACTTGAAAAAATTACTGCCAAAAAAATTTTCTATATCGAGGCAGATGTATGTAACACAACACTGGTCGAAAAAAAGCTGCAAGATTTTACGACAGACAAAATACATGCAATAATCCATTTTGCTGCACACAAGAGTGTCGTTGAATCAATCTCGAATCCCTTGGAATACTATGAAAATAACATTCTAAGTCTTATTTCTATGCTTAAAATAGTGAGGAAATATGCCATAAATAACTTTGTCTTTTCATCATCTTGTACTGTTTACGGAATAGCGGCACAGCAACCTGTTGTCGAGAACATGCCGATTGGAGGTGCAATAAATCCATATGGACAAAGCAAGATTATGTGTGAAAAAATCATCGAAGACAGTGCTCGTTTATTAAGAAATACAAATTTCACTATCCTGCGCTACTTTAATCCTATAGGCAATCATCCTAGCGGTTTGATTGGCGATAACCCAAACGGTACACCTAATAACCTATTACCCTATTTATTGCGTGTGGCAAGTGGAGAGTTGGAACAACTTGTGATTCACGGTAACGATTATCAAACTCCAGATAAGACATGTCTACGTGATTTTATTCATGTCATGGATTTAGCGGAGGCACATGTAGCTGCACTAGAAACATTTAGTAGCGATAGTAATAATCTGGCTATCTACAATGTTGGAACTGGTACACCATGCAGTGTTTTAACACTTGTCAAAACTTTTGAAAAAGTTACAGGAGTTAATATAAACTACACATATGGACCTCGCAGGCATGGAGACATTGAAAAAATTTGGGCTGATTGCAGCAAAATAAATAAACAACTTCGATGGTTTGCTAAACGCTCTCTTGAGATGGCACTTAAAGATGCGTGGTGTTTTGAGCTAAATCGTAAAACACAGTCGAATATTAAGTAGTGAACCTTTACCTAAAAAATACCACGCGGTAGATGGCTTTTTTCTCCTTCGGTAAGAAGTTAAAATGGAAAACGAAAAAGATAAGGCGCAAGTTTCAAAGCCCGCGTGGCTCTGGAGGCCATACGGGAGACAAAGATGATCAACGAAATTGCAAAACTCCGGCTGGCGCTGGATGGCAAAAAGAATAGGAATAATCCCACGCTGCGGCGCAGTAAAGAGCGTGCAGCAGAATTAAAGAGGCTTGCCCATTACGGTGACTTATCAGGTGCGAATGTTTTGCGCACGTATTTCTTGCTGGTGCAGAAAGAACATTTCAGGCATATGAGTATTCAGATGCGGACGAAAAAGGCCATTATGCCATTTTGGATATTGGGCAAAAAAATTTTAAGAAGGTTGAAATTATGACCCCCACCAAAATCCTCTGCCTTGGTGCTGGTTATGTCGGTGGGCCGACAATGGCCGTGATGGCGCTTTATAA
>JANWVB010000043.1 GCA_025057695.1 Patescibacteria group bacterium | reverse complement strand
AAGATTCGCTTTTTGAGCCGGAGCTGCTCCTTGGTAGGATTTTTGACTATCTAGGCGTTAAAAGCAGGGAAATTGACGGGTTTAAGGAGTTAGAAGATGAAATCGTACATTTTAGAAAGATTAGGTTTATAGACGGCGAAAAGTACGAGGAAATCAAAAGAAAGATAGAGGAGGTTAGGCGTTACCCCGAAAGAGAGAGGGAGTTAAAGGAACAATACGGTAATATCTCAAGAGAAGAATATGACAGACAAATGATTTTGTTTAAGGAGGCAAGAAGTTTTGAAATGAAAGGACAAAGAATCAGAATAAAGTATTTGGGTAAACACTACTATCTTCCGGTGATAGTTTCAGAAACAGAAAAGATCGATTATCTCAATCATATTATCAATGTAGAAAGCGAGGTAAGATTTCTGGAGGAATTAGAAGAATATACCCGAGACATTGATAATGAAGGAGGCAATAATATCTTCAAGAAGTTTGACTGGTGGATGTTTTCAAAACTTGATCAGACCTTAGACGAGATCTTTATTCCCTATTACAATCCAAAAACTAACAGCATTGCCAATTTTAAGCCGGATTTTGTGTTTTGGGCGCAGAAGGGTAATTGCTATTTCATAATATTTGTTGATCCAAAAGGCACAGAGCATGCGGATGGTTATAGGAAGATTGATGGTTATATAAGGATATTTGGAGGTAAAAAGCAAAATCGGGAAGAAAGTAGTTTTTGTTATGGGAATTTGAACATAAAAACAAAATTGCTGTTTAGATCTACACAAGGGGTTGCTAGTGTGTTAGAAAATTATCGGGAGTATTGGTTTGACAGCCTTAATGATTTTGCTGACAAGGTTGGTGGTTTGTGAGTAATCAGATGTCTCCAATATCAGATTTTTGTGGTTTTTTAGTAAAGCCGAGTTTGCTCAAAGATGGCTTGTCAGGTGCGATAGGCAAATTAAGATGTTTTAGGATGTGGTATGTTTTTGTATGATTTTTAGGCATTTGGATAATTGCGATTATGCCTATTTCTTATTTTAAAGTTTTGCGACGTTGAAAAAGCCCATTATCTAAAATTTCCAGATTGAAATGTTCTTCGTCCTTAAGTCCAAATATGTTGATTGCAATTCCAGACTGTTCGTATTGTTCTAGCGCTTGGGCTAGTTGTCGTTTGCCGGCAAATCCTGCCTTTAGTTTACTTAAAGTTACTATTCCTTTTCTTTCGTTTTCGACAAATACCGCAATTTCATTAACGCCTTCTTTTAGACTTTCAGCAGATGGCAAGTTTATTTTGTATTCTTCTCCGTGTGTGTCGCCGACAAAGATAATGGGGTTTGTGCCTTGAAATTTTCTGTCAGGTTTAAAATTGTAAAATTCACAGCTCCCAATACTTGTCCTAGACCGTAATATTGCGATTTATGCCCGCCCTAATATATTTTAGCTGATTCTAAGTTTTCCCTAGTCAGTGAAGTTGTGATCATTAGTTTGTAGCCGAGACGATTGCCTTTGTGTGCAATAGCAGGAATGTAAGTATTTCCTACAAATACCATTGGCAATGTGTTTTGTTTGTATAGGTATGGGTAAATGTATGATGCAAATTCTTCGCCTCTTTGGTCGCGAACATTCCATACCTCTAACTCTGCAAGAACTGCTGGTAGGCATACTTCTCTGATTGCTTCTGTGTCGAAGTATTCTTCTATACCAGAATCTCTTAGAATATTAATTAGTGCAAGTTTTTGTGCTAGCTCAGGATTGGTAATAAATAACCTAAATAACCAATCAGGCTTGCGTATATTGATTGCGCCTTTATTGTTTGGGTTATTTCCGCTTTCTTCCATGTTTGTACTAGTTTATTACATCTGTGCCGTTTGTTTGTGAAGACAGTGTGCGCCAATGCTATGAATTTTAATTTCCTAGATTTTCATTGAGAAAAAATTACTTTGTTGATTTGATTTGTTTTTCTAATCTTGCCAACTGGTTTTGGATTTTGTTTTTTAGCGTTTTCTTATACTACAATAGCTTTTGCTTTAATTAAATTGTCGGTTTGGTTTTTGTTTTTTGGTTAGCTTTGTGTTTAAACTCTCAAGAGATGAAAGAAATATATTCTTCCCATTACAAATATGGACCATGGAGAGAGGAAGGAAAAGCTTTGAGCGCGGAAGAAATGTCCCGCCAGATTGTGGCGTTTGGTAGGGTAGCGCACGATTATCTATCTGGTTCTTGCGAAGTAAATGTGACTCCCAATGGTTGGGTATGTATTTGTTTAGAGGATCTATTTCTAGAAGACAAGAAAGATGAAGTATTTAAAAATTTTTGGAATCATGACGGAAGCCAGGTATCAGAAGCTGTTTTAAATATTAATGGAGTAGATTACTACCCTTTTTGTCGGTCTTATGTTCTTTTAAAGATTAAAGATGATAGTTTGAGAGCAAGGCAAGTTTTAATATTGCATTATGACGGCGCGCCTATTTTTGGACTTTTGTCTTTAATCGATTCTGGCGAGTTTCCTAGTTTGCCTTACAATTTAAACTCAATGGGACAATGTCCAGACTTGGACAATAGAAGCGAAGTTTTATTAAACGAGGGTGTGGCTTTGGAAGGTATGGAAGATGACGCATCTGGGGTAGTTTCAGGTTTTTTGGTTAGAGATTTTATTTTTGAACTTTTTAAACCTTCTGGTTTGTTGTCGATAGACGAAACCAGACATGTTATTTTTTGCAAATACCGGTCTGATTTGGGAAATATGTTGTTTGATTCGCGAGTTGTTGCAATCAGGAGAGAAAGCCAAATTATAAGTGAGGTAAGTAAATCTGACAAGTTATACGAAGATATTTCCGGCTTGCGTGATAGTTTAGTGTCTTTTTTGAGATCTATTCTTGGAATTTCAAATAAAGAGAGCTATTTGCTAACTGAAAGAGATTTGCTTCCGGCAAAAGGTTTATATTCTAAATTAATCAATGCCATAAGTGAGCGATTGCTTTCTGCCAGAGCAAGAGATAGTTTGCTGAATGCAATTGCAAGAGAGATTCGAGCTCGTTTTTCTTGTCCTTTTGTTGGAGGTAAAGAAAGTTATTGGGTGTATGCTTCTCAAGATGCGGACGAAAAAGATCCTAGATTGTCTTTCAGGCTTTCAAGGGTGGAAGTTCAGAACGGGAGGATGAAGGTTGTTCATTCTGAAGCTACCACACTTTTTAGTAATTTGTTTCCTGATTATTTGCGAAGTACTCGCACAGTTACAGATCAGAGTATTGAAGGCGTTTTTAAGTCAATCATAAGTACTAAAGATATGAAAGGCGCCTCTTGTTCTACAAATAATCAACATGATTCTAATGAAGTAGTGAGAAAAGAAATTGATAGACTTATTAGTCTTCTTTTGAAAGGCGAAAGTAGCGTTGATGGTTTGATAAGAAAGCTGGAGTTTGATTTAGAGTCTGGAAATTTTAACTACACGGTTACAAAAAAGGATAAAGGTGGAGCTAAAAGTTTAATTACCCAAGAGTACAATAATTATTTGCCAAACGAAGGGCTTTTGATTTTGCTTGACATCATTTTGTAGGCGGTTTTTAGGAATTTATTCCCAAAGACGATGTTTCCGCTTGTGATTTCGTCTCGAGTTCTTGAAGCCTTTCAGATTACTCCGAAGAGTTTGCGAGATAGTTTGGTTGATGAAGGTAATGAGGAAGAAAACGGAAGAAGTTAGTTATATAAATATGTTTCGAAATTAGCCTCTAATGTTCATTGAGAAGCTAGCTTGTGCCGATCTATTTGTTTAGGATTGTTTTTTTTGGTTTTGAAGTTATAATATTTGCAATGTAATTATTTAGTTAATGCTTTGGAAGTAAAAAATATACACAAAAAAATAAAATCCGATGAGACACGAATTGGAAGGTCGCCAAAATAGTTCTGAATCTAAGCCTGAGTGTCTTGAAGTAAGACTTGTCGAATACGAGGAAAGGCAGGGGGGTATCCCTGTGCGTGAAGATAAAAATTTACAGCATTTGGCTGAAGTGTTAAGGATTTTTTTTCGTAAGAAAACTGGCATGTTGCCCGATAGAGTTTTGGAAATGTTTGAGCAAGTCAAAAAAGCCGCCCTTTCGTGTCTTGGGTATTCTGACCCCGTTGATTCGATTATTAAAGAGATTATAAGCGAATTAAATTGTGGAGAAGTGTATTGTTTTAGATGGGGTTACTGGCCTGGTGATAAAGTTGCCACTTTTGACTCATATGAAGACTCATATGAAGTTAATGTGCTTCGTGATTTGGGCCGGAGGACTTTAATTTTGAAACTGTGGCGTCATAGTAATCCGGATTGCGAAGAAAATTTAGCCAGAATTCTTCATGAAAACAAATTGTTGAATTTGATGGATAGGTTGGGGACGTACAGGGCAATCGAAGCAGTAGAATGTAGGGCCGTCTTGAATGATTTGCCTGTACCTGTTCGAGCCGATGATATTTCTACCTTTGAGCTCAGATGTGGCCCAATTGCAAATGTGCTAAATAGTGTTAGTGAAAAATTCCAACTTGACCAGCGTTTCACAGCTGTAGGTGTGGCAGAGGTAATAATGAAGGATAACCCTATTTTTCCTAAAACGGCTAATTTAGATGTGCCACTAGGTGATAATACCTGGTTGCGATTAAAGATATCAGGGGGGTGTCGTTTTATTTATCAAGAGCATGAAACGCAATACGGAATGCAAGGAGATATTGTTGATACATGGAAAAGAAAAGACGGCGAGACGATTATTTTGCCTTTCCCTACGGATTATTATGGTAGAGTGGTTATGGATTCTTCTGGCAAGCTGATAGGACGGAACTATACAATTAATTTTTGCGTTACGAGAATGTTGCCCGGTATTACTAGTGAATATTTACCAATTCATAAATTGGAAGATCTAGAATACGCGAGAGCTGTTGCTCGGCATATTCAAGACTGCCTAATTCAGTATTTGCAAAGATAAAATCCCCAATATTTTGACAAAAAAGTTTGGTTTATTTTGTTGAATTTTTACTCTTTAGTTTATGAATTTGCTGTTTTTTCATTTTTTCTTTCCAAAAACGGCACTTTGACTTGCCATTCGTATTTTGACCTTTCCTCAAACCTTTTTATCTCGCTAGCGTAATGTTTTTGAAATGCCTGCCTTGTTACATTGTTAACCTTGCAAAAGTGAGAGATTAGTTTTTCTTGTGATAATTTGCTTTTTTGGGAAATCACTCCGGCAAAGCCCATGTGCTTGACCATATGACAAAGCGTGCAAAGAGGAACTATATCTTTTAGGATTTGCAGTTTTTCTTTGTCGTCATATCGCCAAACCTCGTGAGCATGGAGCTTTTTTGATTTTTGTTTGCATACTGCGCATTGGCCTTTGCTTTTTGCAAAAACCGCTTTTTTTATTTCTTCCCAGAGCTTTGGTTTTATAATCTTTCTTAGGTTATTGCCCCAGGTGGAAGCAGGTACCATTTCTATTGTGAGTATGAGCTTTTTAGTCATTTTCCCAAAAAAAGCATTTTTGATATATAAATTACCCCAAATATTGCTATCACACTTACACACTGCCAAAAAACTTGGTAAAGGAAATAAACAGATTCGTTTTTGAGTATTTTATGCCCTATCATTTTTGCGGCTGGGTTTCTGTGTCTTTCGCTGAACTGCTCGTTTAGCCAGTATATTGTCTCCCCGATCCCTCTTATCGCCCAAAAAAGGCAGACAAAAAGCCAGAAATAAAGCGAATCTTTCTGGAACAAACAAAACAAAGACACAATCAGCCAAAAGATAGAAATAACAATTCCATCTCCCCATACAAAAATTCCAAAAGGATAAAGCAGTTTGGTTGGGTAAAAGGCATTGCCCTTCTTTGATTGAAATATTGAATAAATCAATATCAAAAGACAGAAAGCAGATAAAATTGGCAAGAAGAAATTCATTTGTGCTTATTGTACTTTTAATTTATGTGTGTTAAAAGTTTTCTTAAGAAATGACAAAATCAAAGAAAAACCAAATAGAAGTTCCTGCTCAACAAACAGATTTGTCCGCAAAATTGCAAGCCATCAAAATTGCCATGGAGCAAATAGAAAAACAATATGGCAAAGGCGCGATAATGCGACTTGGAGACAGGGCGGATGAGAAGTATAAAATTGAAGTTATCCCAACAGGGGCTATAACTCTTGATTTGGCTCTGGGAGTTGGTGGTTTCCCAAGAGGAAGGATAATAGAAATCTACGGGCCAGAAGCTTCAGGCAAAACCACTTTAGCTCTTTCTGTTATTGCTGAAGCTCAAAAACGTGGAGGACAAGCGGCTTTTGTAGATGCGGAGCACGCTTTGGATCCGGAGCGTGCCGAAGTTCTTGGCGTGAATCTTGACGATCTTTTGCTTTCTCAGCCCGATACCGGCGAGCAAGCTCTAGAGATCACGGAAACTTTGGTTCGTTCAGGCGCGTTGGATGTGATAGTTGTTGATTCTGTTGCCGCTTTGGTGCCAAGAGCGGAATTGGAAGGAGAGATGGGCGATGCTGTTGTTGGACTTCAGGCAAGGCTCATGAGTCAAGCTTTGAGAAAATTAACAGGAGTTATTAACAAATCAAAAACAATTTTGATATTTACCAATCAATTAAGACAGAAAATAGGTGTTTTGTTTGGAAATCCAGAAACAACTCCGGGAGGATTGGCGCTTAAATTTTATGCTTCTGTTCGCATTGATGTCAGAAAAATTGAAGTTTTGAAAAACGGCGAAGATGTTATTGGTTCCCGTCATAGAGCAAGAATCGTGAAAAACAAAGTCGCTCCGCCTCTTCGCGTTGCTGAGTTTGATATCATGAATGGCACTGAGGGTATTTCTAAATTAGGGTGTCTTTTAGATGCGGCCTTGACATTTAATGTTCTTGAGAAAAAGGGTTCATTTTTTAGTTACGAAGGCAAAGTTTTGGGACAAGGTAGAGAAGGAACCAAAATGGCGCTTCGGGAAGATAAGCAATTAGTTGACGAGATAGAAAAAAAAGTTTGGGACGCGGCCAGAAGTAGTGGATCAATGCCTAAAGAAATAGGAGAAGTAATTGCTGATGATCAAGAAATAGAAGAAAGCTAATATTTTCATGCCTCTAGTTGCTTCAATTGTTCCACAAAATGCTAAGAATTTGTTTTGCGTTTATTTGGATAACGGTTTTAGATTAGACATTGACGTTTATTCTTTTTCCAAATTGAATCTAAAAGTTGGTCAGAATTTAAGCGATTCAGATGTTTTAAAGATTCTTGAATTAATTGAATTTCAGAAAACTTTGGATAGACTCATAAATTTTGCGACCATACGACCGCGAAGCATTAAGGAAATTTCTCTCTGGCTTGATCGCAAAAAAGTGCCCGAAAAAATTCGTTTAGAACTTTTTGATAAATTAAAATCCCTTAAACTTATTGACGATTTCAAGTTTGCTTGTTGGTGGGTTAAACAAAGAAACGCATTTAATCCCAAACCAATAAGTGTTTTAAAATTCGAACTTCTACAAAAAGGCGTAGATAAAAAAGTTATACAAAAAGTTTTGGCAAAAACTACTGTAAACGAAAGAGAAAATGCGATTAATATCTTAGCTAGAAAAATAAATAAATTTAGCAAATATTCCGGGATGGCGAAGTTTAATAAGATGGTAACTTATTTGTTGAGGAAAGGATATTCGATTGAAAATGCTAGACATGCGGCAAATCATGTGAATAAACAAGTGTTGACCTAAATTGCTTTTGTACCTAAAATACAAGCTTAGGAGAGTAATGATATGAAAGTTTCGCTTTTGGTTATCTCCTCAACTGAAACCGTCTAAACTTTATTAAGTTACTCTTTGGTTTTGCTTTTTTATTTTTTATGTTTTATGACAAATAAGAGTATTTCAAAAATTGATGCTGAGGAGCTTAAACTTTTGATAGAAGATCTTCGTGCTGATCGTGAACAGCTCGAAAAAGAAAAAAAGCTTTTGAAACAAAAAAAAGAAGAATTGATTGAAAAGCTAAGTAGTGTTTCTAAATTGTCCCAGGATGAAGCAAAAAAGCTTCTTTTAAATGAGCTTCAAGATGAATTAAAAGAAGAAATTGCCAAAAGAGTTCGCAATGCGGAGGAAAGAATAAGACTTGAAGCGAAAGAGAGAGCCAAAGAAATATTGGTTGATGCCATGAAACAAGGCGCAACGACATATACGGCTGAATACACAGTTTCAACAGTTAGAGTGCCAAACGAAGAGGTTAAAGGTCGAGTAATTGGAAAAGAGGGCAGAAACATCAGAGCTTTTGAAAAAGAAACAGGGGTTGAACTTGAGATAGATGAAACAAACGAAATCAGACTTTCTTCATTTGATTCTATCAGGCGCGAAATTGCAAGGCGTTCTTTGGAAGAGCTTATAAAAGACACAAGAATTCAACCCTCGCGAATAGAAGAAGTTGTGCGTCAGACAAAATCTCAGATGGAAGACATTTTAATAGAGGAAGGTAAAAAAATTGCTGAAGTGTGCGAAGTTTATAATTTGCCTCTTGATATAATTAAGCTTATAGGCAGGTATAAATTTAGAACTTCATACGGTCAAAATTTGGCGCTTCACACAATTGAGGAAACAAGAATTGGCGTTGCAATAGCCCAAGAAATTGGGGCAGATGTTGAGGTTGTCAGGCTTGGATGTTTATTGCATGACATAGGCAAAGTTGTAACAGACGAGGAAGGAACTCATGTGGAAGTTGGCGTTTCGGTTTTGAAAAAATATGGTTTCCTAAAAGCTGTCGTAAACGCGGTTGCTGAGCATCATGAGGATAAGCCATTTTCATCAATAGAATCGGTGATAGTTTGGATTGCGGATGCTATTTCAGGTTCCAGACCTGGAGCAAGGTATGAACCACATGAGGCATATGTCCAAAGAATGGATAAAATTGAAGAGATTGCCAATAGCTTTTTAGGTGTTGACAAAGCCTTTGCTTTTCAGGCTGGTAGAGAGGTGCGAGTTATTGTTAAACCAAATGAGGTGGATGATGACTCTTTGACAATTCTTGCCCGCAACATAGCCAAAAAATTGGAAAATGAAACTCAATATGCTGGACAAATAAAAGTTACGGTAATTCGGGAAGTTAAGGTTTCCGAATTTACGAAAGCCAAGTAATTTTCTTGACTTTTAGTAATGTTTGTTTTATTCTAAGCCAATAAAATGACAAAAAAGGAAATAATTAATCTTGTAGCAAGAAAAGCTCATTTGACAAAAAAAGCCGCAAACGAGGCAGTAGAAGTTTTTCTAAATGAGATAGGTAGAGTTTTAGCAAAAGGAGAGAAAGTAGTTCTTTCAGGTTTTGGAACTTTTAGAGTTATTTCGATGAAAGGAAAAACAGTAAAAATTCCAAAGACCGATAAAATGGTTACAATCAAAGCGCACAGAGCTCCTAAGTTTACCGCAGGCAAGAGATTAAAAAAGCAAGTTGCAAGGTAGTAATAGTTGCATATCAGTGATGAAATCTTCAAAAGCAAGACAATTGCACGACAAGGCTTTAAATCTTCGTGAACAACAAGACCTTTTACAATCTTTACAGGTTAGTATAGAAGCTCTTTATGAGTATGCGAAAGATGAGGATACTTTAGGTTTTGCTGAACTTTTGTCTATGATGTCAAAAACTTACTTGCATATGTTTTTGCTTGCAAATTATCCTCCATATTTAGAGTTGGCAAAATCAACGGCAATGGCTTGTGTTTCTATTGCAGAGAGCGCCAAGGAACCTAAAGCCGCTATGTTGCCGTATTTTAATTTAGGCGATATTGCTGATGAAGCAGGTGATTTGGATTTGGCGATACTTGCTTACAAAAAAGCTATTGATATTTTTGGGGAAGACCCACCCTCGAGGCATAATAGAAAATCTTTGTTGGCGAATTTCAAAGTTCATTTAGCATCGTGCGAATATAGAAATGGCGACAAATCTGCTTTGGCTAGAGCGGAAGAAGCGTTAAATGATCTTATCAATTCTTCAGACGCTTCAGAATACGAGAAAGATGTATGGGTTTCTGGATATCATATGCGAATTGCAAGGATGCTAAAGAATGATGATCCACAAAAAGCAAAAGGGGCATTTATTTAAAGCTAAAGAAATAATAGACAGAATCCTCAGCTTGTTATACGTAAAGATCAGTGGCAAAAACTTGCTGAACTTTCTGAATCTTAGGTTTTTATGGTTTTGAACTTTAACTTCATATTTAGTATAAACAAGTTCAATTGAATAAAAATTTAGCTTTGTTCAGAACTTAATTGCCTTTAAAGTTTGCCGTAGAGTCTTGAAAAGATTTTTAAGTTTTTTTGCGATGATTTGTAAACAATAGAAGAATTACAGAAAACATTTTGAAAAGTAAAATAGTGTTGCCTGAAAAGCGGAATGTTGGTTAGTTTGGAATAGAATTTAATATGTCCGATAAAAATAAACTACTTATTATTTGCGGTCC
>JANWVB010000042.1 GCA_025057695.1 Patescibacteria group bacterium | reverse complement strand
AGTTGCTGTGTTAAAGTAGATCCCCCTTGCGCTCTTCCTTGTGTAATTAATCTTGATAGCCCGCGCAAAACTCCCCAAAGATCAAAACCTTGATGTTGATAAAAATTTTTGTCTTCAATGGCTATCGTTGCTTGTTTTAAATAATCCGGCACGTCTTTTATATTTACAGGGGACCTGCGTTCATCAGTAAAAATTTCATACAAGACTTCGCCCGATCTATCTAAAATTTTGGTTGAAAATCCTTCTCTGCGAACAATTTTATCCGGAGAAGGCAAATTCAAAGCAAAAAAAGGCACAATTATAAAAATCCCAATTGTAAAAAGAAGAACTGCCACAAAGCCAATTTTTGCCAAATTTACAAAAACTTTCGACAAATCAAAATTGGAAAAATCAAATCGGTAGTTTCTGGAAAGTCTTGCTCGCCTGCGTTGATGCCACCTAGCCATACAAGCATTGTATCAAAGCAAATTTCATAAGAGCAAACCATAAAAGAGTTAAAATACTTCAAATTTTTCAAGCTATCAAATAAAATATGATCATGGATACAAAACTAATTAACCAAATTCTTGCACGAGGAGTAACAAACATAATACCTTCCAAAAATTCGCTTACAGAAATATTACTAAGTGGCAAAAAACTAAATGTTTATCTTGGGATTGACCCTACCGCAACACAAATTCACATAGGACATGCTGTACCTCTTAGGAAACTTGACGCTTTATCTAAATTAGGACACAATGTAACATTTCTAATAGGCGATTTTACGGCTTTGATAGGTGACACATCGGACAAAACATCGGAACGCCCCATTCTTTCGCAAGAACAAATACAAGAAAACTTCAAAACATACAAAGCTCAAGCGGAGAAAGTTTGCGATTTTTCAAATATAAAGATTCGCTACAACAGTGAATGGCTGTCTAAATTAAACTTTGTAGACATTATTAAACTTGCGCAAAATTTCTCGGTTGGAGATTTTATAGGAAGAGAGTTAATTAAAAAACGACTTCAGGAAGGAAAACGTGTTAGGCTTGATGAAACCTTATATCCAGTAATGCAAGGTTACGATAGCTATTTTTTAGACACAGACATCCAAATTGGCGGAGCAGATCAAACCTTTAACATGCAAGCAGGCAGAATACTGCAAAAGAATCTTAGAGGTAAAGAATCATATATCTTGGTTACAAACTACCTACTAGGCACAAATGGGGCAAAAATGAGCAAGAGCTTGGGAAATGCAATTTGGCTAAACGATCCTCCAGATGAGATTTATGGCAAGATAATGTCAATCACAGACTCAAACATACTTGCTTACTTTGAAATGGCAACTAACTTGCCTGACGAAGAAATCGGAAATTACAAAGAAAGATTAGAAAAAGGAGAAAACCCAATGAAAATTAAAAAATCTTTAGCGCATCAAATCGTCTCCGAACTGCATTCAGAAAAAGAAGCTGATTTGGCTCAGCAAAATTTTGAAAACACATTCCAGAGAAATAATGCTGAATTTAGAATTAAAATCAAAAATCAAGAAAATTTGCTAAAAACACTCGCGCAAATTGACAACTTAAGCAATTCAGAAATAAAAAGACTTCTTAGCAAAAACGCCATAGAAATAAACGGCAAAGTTGAAAACAATCCATTTGTAAAACTATCCGCCGGCGACAAAGTCAAAATAGGCAAACGAAAGTTTGTTCAGATAGTTTAAAATGGTAAAACATGAGCGATAAATTAAAAAGAAGAATTAGCGTTTTTGTTGTGGCAATTGCCATTTTGTCCCTCGTGTTAGGTTCGATTTTGCCTTTTCTTCTTTATATATAGTTAATTAAAATTATTTCTCATGGATCTGACTACTTCAGTATCAGAACTTGCCAATGTAGGAGAAATTTATGCCAAAAGACTATCAAAACTAGGGATACTTACACTGGAAGATTTGTTGATGCATGTCCCTTTTAGGTATGAAGATTTTACTAATATAAAAAAAATCTCGACAATCAAAGCCAAAGAAAATGTAACCATACATGCAAAAATTGAATCAATAACCAACATCACCACTAAAAGAGGACGAAAAGCGCAACTGGCAATTGTTTTTGACGAGACAGGTAAAATGCAAATATTATGGTTTAATCAACCATACATTTTGTATGCCCTTAAAACAGGATCTGATTTTGCATTTTCAGGAAATGCCCAATGGTTTAATAAAAAATTGACTCTTTTTGCTCCAGTTTACGAGCCATTGTCATCTAAAAGCGAAAGTATTCATACTGGTAGGATTGTGCCAATTTACCATACAACAAACAAAATAAACTCAAAGTGGATCAGAACTCGTATATTTCATCTTCTTAAAAACGACTTTGAAGAATTTTTGCCAGAAGATATTTTAAAAAAGCACAATTTGATGGACTTTACCAATGCAGTTAAAACCGTCCATTTTCCTGAAAAATCGGACAACATTGAAAATGCAAGAAAAAGGCTGGCTTTTAACGAATTTTTCATGCAACAAATCAAATGGCTAATGCGTGCTGAAGACAGAAAAAAATTTACAATCTCTCACAAAATAAACATTCCAAAGTCATTGTACTTAAATTTTGTCAACTCTCTGCCATTTAAGCTTACCCAATCTCAAGAAAGATCAATTAAAGAAATATTTGAGGATCTAAAGAAAAAAACTCCAATGAACAGGTTAGTTGAAGGCGACGTAGGATCTGGGAAAACTGTGGTTGCTGGAGCCGCGGCGTTTGCAGCATTTACAAACGGCTTTCAATCTGTTTTTATGGCGCCAACACAAATCCTTGCAGAGCAACACTACAACACTCTATCCAAACTTTTTGCGCCATATAAAGGCAGGGTAAGTCTCATAACTTCAACAAAGAAAAGCATCGAGATGGGTAGAAGCGATATTTTCGTGGGAACACATGCTCTAATATACAAAAAGGTTGACTTTGATAAAGTAGCCCTTGTGGTGATAGATGAATCTCACAGATTCGGAGTTAACGAAAGAGCAAAAATTGCAAAAATAGTTTCAAAAAATAAAAAATCGCCCCATATTCTCACAATGACAGCAACACCAATACCAAGAACAATAGCGCTAACCGCATATGGAGATCTTGACTTGTCAACACTTGATGAGCTTCCAAAAGGAAGAAAGCCAATAACCACATGGATCGTGCCACCAGAAAAACGAAATGGAGCATATGAATGGATATCTAAAGAAATTGATGAAAATAAAGTTCAGGCATTTATTGTTTGTCCCTTGATTGATGAGTCGCAAGTTGAAACACTCAAAGAAATTAAAGCTGTCAAAACTGAATTTGAAAAACTGCAAAATATTTTTAAGGACAAAAGGCTTGGGCTTTTACACGGAAAACTAAAATCAAAAGAAAAAGAAAAGGTCTTGGAAGATTTCAGAAAAGGGAGTCTGGATATTTTAGTTTCCACTCCGGTTGTGGAAGTAGGAATTGACATACCAAACGCAACAATTATGGTAATAGAAGCCGCAGAAAGATTTGGGCTAGCTCAACTTCATCAACTAAGAGGTAGGGTAGGTAGGGGAGAGAAAAAATCATATTGCCTACTTTTCACAGAAAGCAAATCTGAAAAAGTAAATCAAAGATTATTGGCAATGAAAAAATCAATTTCAGGATTTGAACTTGCAGAGATTGATCTTCAAATGAGGGGACCGGGCGAAATATATGGAGTGGCGCAACATGGATTTCCACAACTAAAAGTGGCAACATGGCAAGACAGCAATCTTATAAAACTAACAAGATTAGTCGCCCAAGAAGCAATATCAGACAAAAATAAATTCGCAAAAGTATTTGAAAAATTAAACAAACTTGAGGTAAACCTAAATTAACAAATTCTTGCTAAAAAACAAAATAGAAGATAAAATTAACTACAAGTTAAGTTTGAAATCAATTTGATCAATTTGTTGGTTTTTTGTATCAAATTTAATTAGAAAAAAAATAATAAGTTAAATTTTATGGCACCAGTACCCAAAAAGAAATCTACACGCGGAAGAAGTGACAGAAGAAGAAATGCCGCAACAAACAAAAAATCAATTCCAAGCCTTTCTGTTTGCGCATCGTGCAAAGCTTTCAAGCTACCTCACAAAGCTTGTCCTTCGTGCGGTTTTTACAAATAAACCTTTATTCTTGCTTGACTATTCAGCATTTTTGGGTGAATATTTACTATGTTAATTGCTATGAAATTAAGACACGATCCAAGACATCAAAAAAGGCGCGAAATTGTACAAATGCTTTTTGCAAATAGTTTCAATGAACAACTAAACAATGTGCATCAAGAAGTAATCGAGATAACCAAGAAAAGAGAGAGAATTGATAAAGAAATACTGGAAGCGGCTCCAGCCTGGCCAATAGAAAACATAAACAAAATTGATCTTGCAATACTTAGGCTTTCAGTGTATGAATTATTGGAAGGAAACACTCCGCCTAAAGTCGTTATAGACGAAGCAGTGGAATTAGCAAAAGAATTTGGTGCTGAGAGTTCTCCTTCTTTTGTAAACGGAGTTTTGGGCACTATATTTAACAAGACACAAGCAGAACAACATGGACAATGATACAACAACATCATCTGTAGAATCAAAAGTAAAAAAAAGTCTGGCCAGTTATTTGGGAATTGAAGTAGAAGACATATCTTTGGATGATACACTCAGAGATGATCTTCACATGCTCCCAACAGATTTGACAGACTTCCTAGAACAGCTTTCAGAAGGTGGCTTGCCCATAGATCAGTTAGATATTATGCAAATAAAGACTGTTGGCGAGCTTGTTGATTTTCTTAAATCAGAGGAATATCTTGAGTAGCCACTTTTTATACTTCTTTGTTATGCCAAAGGCAAATGCTTATTTGCAACTAAAAAAACTTTTTAAAAATACCAAGCTACTTGAGCATGCTCTTACTCATCGTTCGTGGGTTAACGAACATCCTGGCAATTTCACATCAAATGAAAGACTGGAATTTTTAGGAGACGCGATATTGGAATACATAACTTCAAAAGAGCTATTTAAAGATTTTCCAGACAAAGAAGAAGGTTATCTGACAGTCTTGCGCGCTAAAATAGTTAACACTCAAAACCTTGCAAAAAAAGCAGTACAACTTGAAATTGGCAAATACCTTAAGTTATCAAAAGGCGAAGAAGAAACAGGCGGAAGAACAAATCCATCCTTGTTAGCTGATACCTTTGAGGCAATTATTGGCGCTTTGTACCTCGACAGCGGGCTTGCCAAAGTGGAAAAATTTGTGAAGTCAGTTTTGCTTTCCTCCATCAATGATATTTTGTCAACGCCTCTAAAAGACGCGAAAAGCCGTTTACAAGAGTACGTGCAAGCGCAAGGAATGCTATCTCCAAAATATGAGGTGATTTCTGAGACTGGACCAGATCATGATAAAAAATTCACAATAGCGGTCAATGTTAATGGCAAAAAAATAGCCACTGGAGAAGGTAAGAGCAAAAACGAAGCCGCTCAAAACGCGGCATCTTTAGCAATTGAAAAATTAAGCGCACAGAAAGATTAATTTTCCAAACTTGAGATTGAATAGATATTTTTGTTAGAATACTTCAACTGTAATAGATAAAACATAGATAAAAACATGATTAAAATTCGTCTGGCAAGATACGGAAACACAAATAGGCAATTCTACCGTGTAGTTGCAATTAACCAAAGGTCAAAAACAACAGGCAAATGTTTAGAAGTATTAGGCACATACAATCCTACAAAACCTGAAGTTAATATAAATAAATCCAAAGTCCAAGAGTGGATTAGAAAAGGAGCAAAATTATCCGAAACTGTTTCATATCTTATCCAAGGAGGCGAAAAACCAAAAAAATCAAAAAATGCAAAGCTAGCAGAGCTAAAAAGCAAACAAGAAGTCAATGAAAATAAAGCGCAAGAATCAAATAATAATCAAAATTAACAAACAGCATGGATGAATTGCTAGAATTTATTCTCACTGGAATTACGGGGAAAAAGGTTCCTTTTTCTAAATATGAAAATGAAAATGGTCAAATAGTTTATGAAGTTGTTCCCGAAACTTCGGATATTGGCCTTTTAATTGGCAAAGAAGGTAAAATAGTCAAATCAATACAAGACATATTAAGAGTGCGGGCTAGATTAGAAAATAAGTTTGTGATATTAAAAATTATTGATAAAACAACTTCTTAGTTTGGTTTATTAGAACATAGATAACTTTCTAAATATATAAAAAACATCTGAAGAATTAATTAAACGGATTTTCGCGAATCGATGGCACAGAAGGAGACAAAGAACTAAAGACTGGCTGTTTTAGCTCAGCGACAGAGTTTAGCACTTCTATTTCCTCTTGATTAAGACTAAAAATTGATTGGTTTATATTATCCAATTTGGCAGGGTATGCTGACCAATAAACAGACATAACTATTTTAGATTTAGCAACTAAATCATTGGAGTCAGTATTTAAACTTTGCACTTTAACAATGGGGGAAACACTCTGCATATAATCAATCAAATCAATAATACTTGAAATATCTTTCGACTCAATTTCTACAGTGAAAGTTAACGCATTAATATCAGACAAACTTTTATCTTCTCCGCCAACAACAAAAGACTTAATTAGAGTATTTGGATTCTCAGTCAAATAAATTTTTATTTGCGATATTGTCCAAAGAATAGGATTTTTATCTGGCAAAGCAATAGCTATAGCTTGGGATTTGTCAAAAGCGTTTTGAGAAATATTAGACAAAGTTTCTTTTCTCTTTACAAGAATCTCTTTAGTTTGCTGATTTTTTTTATAATTTTCCCATTCAGCGCTTATAATTTTGTTACCTATACTAAATATCACAACAAATAAAACCAAAATTACAGTGGCAAGAACTATAGATCCTGCAAACTTTCTAAACAAGAAGCTAAAATTGTTTGAATAATTAAACCTAATATACGTGTCCATATAAATTCATTTCATAACCAAATAATAAACTACCCTGTAACCAAGATTGGTGACATTATAATTTTCTAATTCTATTTTGATATAATCACCCGATTCCTTAAGATACTTAACAAAGTTTTCTGAATCTAATGTGTTATCAAAAGTAATTTCAAGATGAATTTCATTAGATTTTAATTCAAGCTTATTTAGATTAGCCTTGTCGCTAATTTGCTCTAAAATCTGCTCTAGTTTAACTTTTGATTCAGAAATATCAGTTAAAGCGTTTACTTTAGAGACCTTAGAAATTCTATCTTTTAGAAAAACTAACCTTTGTTCAACTGACTCTAAAGCCAATATTTCCGATTTCAATTTTTGATTTTCATTATTTAGTAAATCATTTTGATAAAACAAAAAACCGTATGCGCTTCCGCCCAAAAAACATATCAAAATTAATAAAGCCAATAAAAAAATTGATATTTTTTTAATCGCGTTATCCAGCTTGCTTATGTATCCACTAGGCTTCAGCTCTTCAGGCAATAAATTTATTTCACTCATAATCTTAAGGTTTCATTCATGCATTGCAAGACCAACAGCAATAGAATAAAAAGGGGCAAACCCAGAAACAGATTTAACTACAGATGGATCTAAAACAACCTTCGAGAAAGGGTTACCTATAATAACTTCCATACCTAAAAACTTGGTAAGAGCTAAACTTGCCTCAGGTAAAGCAGAAGTGCCACCTGAAAGGATAATTGATTTTGGAGCTTCGCCATCTTCTTCAGATTGATAATAATGAATTGCTTTTTTTATTTCGTCTGCGACAGAAACAAAAACCGGCTCTAAAGCCTGTTTAACGCGACCTTGGAGTTTACTCGCGGACATTCCATATGTGCGCTTGTACTCTTCAGCTTGCATTGCTTCTATGCCAAAAAATTGCGATATGGCGCGTGTAAACGCCTCTCCCCCCACAGAAATTGATCTAGAAAATATCAATTCTCCCTGCTTAGATATTGCAATATTTGTAGATCTCGCTCCCAAATCAGTAATCATGGCAGTCATATTCTCTGGAGAAAGGGATCTCACCAATGCTAACGACTGAGTTTCTACAGATTTAACAGCTAATCCCGCCATTTCAATTACTTTTACGTATTTTTGTATTAAAGCTTTGGATGCGGCAATTAGAAGAACCGAAACACGACCTGGCACAACATCTTCACGCCGTTCTACTATCTTGTGCTGAATAACTGCTTCTTTTACAGGTATTGGAATATATTGCTCAGCTTCCCAACGAACAGCCGATGTGATTTCTGAATCCGTAAGTAGGGGGAATTTAACGGTCCGACAATAAACATGAACCTCAGGAATCGCAATGCAAACTTCTTTTGATGAAACTTTTGCTTCTTTATGAAGCTTTCGTATAGCATCGGCAAGAGGCACTAATTCTTTATCATCCTTTGCCTCTTCGGGCATATTGCCCGTATATCCCAAAATACCAGAAGATTTAAGTCTCCAAGAATTACCTTCAGGCACAAGATCAACAATCTTTACAGTTTTACTGCCCATATCAATTCCTACACTCATAAACAATCAAATTACTTGGTCAAATCATTAAGTGAAAAAATGGCAGAATCAAAAACAGAAGGAGGTTCGGGAAACCCTTGAAAAACCTGAACCCTACGAGTAGAGGATCCAGAAGTGCCAACTGAATCAATAAGTCTTCCTTGTGGAGGCAAATTACTATTGGGACCTCCAATCAATCTTATCCCAACAGGATGAGATGTGTTTCCATACAACATTCTTACTTTAGCAAGCAACATACAACCAGCTTGATTTGTACAACCGATACCTAAAGTGTTTAGATTAACATTCCCAGTCGAAAACGCATAAGATCTGTCACCTACATTGCACCCTAAAGAGGCAGAGGAAAAATTATTCGATAATCTCCTCGTGCTATTTGGGTCACTAGTTAACCTAACCACATTGACACTCGCAAAATTGTTAGGCGAGCCAACTGCGTTTCCGGGAGAGCTATCATAAAATAAAGATACTTCAATAGCGGGAGTCGTAACATTATTATCGCTCGGAGTTCCTGGTACACCGTAACAAACTTGTATATTGCTTGGCCTAGAACAATTCCCATTGCAAGATATGTTTCCTAAACCATCATTTCCTACAAACCAAAAAGTGGCAGAATCACCAGAAACAATAGGTTGAGGATAATTAAAATGATCACCTGAACCACTTAGGCTTATGTTTGCAGAAACACTTGAGTTTGAATCAGGGAATTCAATATTTACAGACTGACCCACTTGACCAGTTAAGAGAGCTTGTTCTACACCCGCTTCCGCCGCAGAAAAAGCTCTAGTTGCATCCTCTTCTAGGTTGGTAACACTAATTTCAGTTACGGATCTTGAAACAAAAGAAAGAGCAACAACAACAACCACAGACATTACTAAAACAACCAAAAGCAGTGCCTGACCTGAAAATAAATTTCTATTCATCTTTTTTATAATCATAATACACAATTTTCTAAAACCAGTTTAGCGATACAAAAAGCTAAGGTCAAATAGATATTTTTAAAAAATTAATAATTCCTCAATGAAATTTGAGTTGTAAATGTCTCGCTTGATCCTTCTGCCTGTCCAACACCACTAGCATCTGACGCTCGTATTCTTATAATTACAGAGTCAGGACTGCCAGATCCCTGAGTACAGCTAAATATTCTTTCAGTTGTAGAGGTGTCATTGCAATTAACCACATTTACAGAACTATTTGTTAATCTGGTCAATGACGCAGAACCAGAAGCAATATAAGTTTGCGCACCCTGAGTAATACAAGCAAATCGAGCGTTGTTGCCATAAGAATCCACATAAACAAGAGTGTTATGATTGGAAGCCGCGCAATTTAACGCTCTTGCGTTTCTTAATTGTCTCTCCATTGCAGAAATGGCAAACTCCAAATTTTCACGCACTGATCCAACAGCGCGTCCTTTTTGAGCTCCACGCAGAGAAAGTGTCAAAGATTGCGTCACCACAACAGCTAAAATGCTAAAAACGGATATTACAATAATCATTTCAACTAAAGAAAAACCTTGGGTAAACTTAATTCTTTTCATTTTCAACATTTTTATTTTACTTTTATTTTACTAGTTTATTAAAAAGAAAGAATTAAACACTTTTATCTTCTATCTTCTCCAATTTGTAAGCCTTGTTTGATTTACAACTTGCCGCCTCCCTTGAGAGTCAGTCCAACTAACAGTTACAGTCAAGTCGACCGTAGAACCAGATCTTTGCACCCTTAGCTCTCTGGTAAATATCGTGCCGCTTATAAAAGTACAATTACCTGTTGTTAAAGAAATTTCTAAAAAATCAGATAAACAATAATTGAATGTTTGGTTGTCAAGGGGTGCAAAATTGTTAAGAAATTGATCCCAGTTTGCATCTCTTTGTCTCCTTATCCATTCTATAGCTTCCTGGGCGTATCTATTAGCCTGAGCGTTATTTTTGGCAAAACTAGCATTTCTAATTGAAGCAACAGATAAGGCAACTATGCCAGTCAAAACTATGCCAATCAAAGCCAAAGCGACAATTACTTCAAAAAGAGACTGCCCCAAATCCTTATATCTATAGGCTTTTATTTTTTTCATCTTATTGAACCAGACTGATCAACAATAATATCTTGTGTGAAACCAGATCCTGTTAAAGAAAACCTAATCCTAAAACAAGCTCCCGCAGGCAAATTGGTGCCATTTCCTCTGGGTAAAAATTCTAT
>JANWVB010000041.1 GCA_025057695.1 Patescibacteria group bacterium | reverse complement strand
TCACCATTTTCATAAGGTATGTATCTTAGGAGTGACCCTTTTTGATATGTGCCGATTGATTTTGCATTTTTATTAGGTTTTCTTCTTGCGTTTAGGTTTTCTTCAACAAATCCGTACATTATTTCTTTTGGCACAAGAATCTCAGGAGCAAAAAAGGTGGCAGTTGCCAACAAAAATTGCCTGCGACTAAACCTAAGAGTCCTTTCAACTTGTGACATATTTTATTTAGCTACTGTAGAGATTATATATTAAAATAGGTTACAATCAAAAAAACAATCATGAATGTGCGCGATATAAAACAAGCCTTTTTATTTGGTGTATTGCTTTGGTTGATACCTTTTTTGCTTGCCTTTATAATTTTTCCTTTGCGACAGGATGATAGAGTGTTTTTTGAATCAATAATGCCGGTTGCAATTGCTGTAACCACTGCAATTTTGGGGGTTAGGTATTTTATGAAGACTGAGAAAGTTGTCCCTGAGGAAGGTCTTGCTCTTGGATTAATTTGGATGATTATCTCTCTTTTCTTGGATTATCCAATGTTTACCTATGGACCAATGAAAATGGAATATGCCTTATATTGGAAAGATATTGGTTTTACCTATCTTATAATACCAACGGTCACTATAGGACTTTCTTTTGTCGCTTCCAAAAGATCAAAAAAACAATAAATTATTTAAGATTTTTATTGACAGATGTTTTACAATTTAATTCGTGGATGTAGTTATTATCTTCATAAAAAATAGCAAAGGAGAGTTTTTTTTGCACAAAAGGAGTGTTAGAAAATTTGCGGCTCCTGGATTTTTGGGTGTTGGCGCTGGAGGTAAAGTTAAAATAGGTGAAAAAGTTGATGAAGGTGCAAAAAGAGAGCTTTTTGAAGAAACAGGAATTGCCAAAACTCCTAAAAAGCTTTTTACATTAACTTGGGGTTTATGGCCAATACTTTACAATGTGCATTTTTACGAACTGACATATAATGGTAAAATTCCTAACTCCCAAGAATGGGAATGGTCAAAATGGGTAAAAAAATCCGAGCTTTTGGAGCTTTTAGATAAGCATGCTTTTTATTTTGATACCACTGAAGGGTTGAAAAAATACTTCAATCACTAATCACTGAAGGTATTATTCAAGAGATCTTTGAAAGTGTGTTTGATTTTCTTTATCTAGATTAGGAATACTTGCTGAATCTTTGTAGCGTTCAATTACGATTGAGGACCACGTATTCAAATATTCTTCAAAAGTTATTGCATTTTCAGGTATGTCTATTTGGACAGGCTTGCCAAAATCAGAAAGCTTGATGACTATCGCTACTTTTGTTTCTGCGTTTTCACCAATCAAATTCTCATAACCAATACTTGGTGTCTCTGAAATATCAGGTTGTTGATACGGATTTTTGTTTGGCTTGATGGTAAAAACTGTCGAGATTTGTCTTGTGTAAAAATCTTTTGCGTCCAACCAAATTTCAACTGAAGCATTTTTGATTGTATCTGATGGCTTGCCAACCTGACTGGATTGGATTTCAAATTCTTTTTCAATTTCTGTGATCAGCTTATCCAAAGTTTCATCAGTTGGATTTAACTTAAGTTTGTATACTTTAATTCCATTGTCTAATTCTTTAGTGACAGAAACTTCCTTTGCGATTGTTTCATTTATTGTTTTCATTAACCTGTCAGACAGTTGAAATTGTTCATTTCCAGATTTTGAATTATTAAGCAGTTCTCTGGCGTTTGTTGTAAGAGGTGTAGTGTCATAACTAATCCAAACATTTGTGAGTCTCGATACAGACTCTGAGTCAAGTCCGGTAAGAGCAAGTATAGCCAGTGGAAATTTGTTGATTTTGAAATAGAGAATCTTGTTTTTGAAAGCAAAGTCAATATTTAATTCTTTTGTTGCTGAGATATTCATGGACAAAGTTATGTTTTCTAAGTCTGAATAATCTATTTGCCCTTTTGCCAAGAAGTCAAAATTGGAAAGCCCCAGAAGGTTTGAGATCCCACTTCCGCTTGGAGTTAATGCCATGGACATGTCAAAACTGTGCGAAGTGTATGATTTGTTAACAAGAGATGCTTTATGGATTAAGTATCTTGCCGATTTTGGAGTAAAGGGCAGATCCATTACCAGAAATTCAACCCTTTTTTGGAATTCAGGAAATTGCGAAAGTGTGATTTTATTATATGCAAGAGCATATATTCCACCGCTTACAATAATTGCCAGAAGTAAAAAAGCAATCACTATACCTAAAAAAAGCTTTTTAGATTTTCCTTTAGGGACCTCTGGTGGCTTATTTGCGGTTGTGGTTTGTGTATCTATTGGCTCCGGACTAATGATAACCATGCTTTCAACTGGTTGATTATTTGTTGTCACAGAATCATTAGTTGGTATTTGTGAACTGGTATTGTTTAAGTCTGGGACTGTTGAAGTTGGCAGGTTTGAAGAATCCATTAAACAAATTATATTGTTTTATTAATGAAGTGTGCAAGGTTAAAATTGTTGGTAGAAGGTTTAATTGTTTGTTGCCAGCACAGATTAAAATAGTGATTTGTTTTTGGCAATAAATTATTGCTTGCCTTGTGTTTAAAAGTGACAAAACGACTTGTTGCCAACAAGCAATTTTGTACTGTCGCTTTGACTTTATGCGATTTTTTGTATAATTTTTAAAATAAGCTTTTGATCAATTTAAATTATGTCTAATCCCGAGAGAATTATTTTGCATGAAAATCTCACAAGAGGGGGTAGGTGGGATGGAAGCCCTATTGGTAGAAAAATAGAGTGTGACAGTTGTCAGTACATGTATAAAGTTTATAGAAGATCAGAGGATGGAAGTTTAAGAAAAGTTTATGACATTTGTGTGTGGGGTAGGCATTGGGAAGTTTTGATTGGCGATAATCCTAAACAAAATTGTCATCTGTTGAGCCAAAAAAGACCGGGTAATCCCTGTTTCAACGGTAATCCGCCAACAGCAAAATGGGTTCAAGAGCAATTTGATTTTTGATTACACTGCGCCAAAACTAGCAAATTTTTTGTGTTTGCCAATGTTTTCAAGAATTGCTTTTTAAAACTTTTTGATTCTAATAAATTGCAAAGTTTCTGGCATTTTAATTGATTTTGTTTAAGATCTCATCATTCAACACCCTTGGTATATGTTTTTGCAATGTGGGCATTTATACCCTTTTGCTATGAATTTTTCAATTTTTGCATTACATGTGCCGCCCCACCAAGTTTTTCCTCCACATTTTTTGACAAATTTATATTTTATTCCGTCTTTTAGCATGATTTCAGATGCGGATGATGTCTCGGTATAAAACACAGGTGGGCAACTTGGTTCATATTCGTATGTTGATGACATGAATTGTTGAGATTTATTGCCAATTTTTTGTCCGTATTTTGCTTTTCTCAGATAATCTTTGCCTAGTTGTAATGCTTGACGAGTAACTTGATCAACTTTGCTTTGCTTTATAATTTCAATCGCTTCTTGCCTAGCATATTCGGATTCAATGATCCTTATAATTTCTGAAATATCAATTTTGTCTTTGAACAAAAATGGGTTAGCTCGCAGTGAATCTAATTCTGTAAACGAAGACAATGAAAGATTCATTGCTGAAATTATTTTGTTTGCCACATTTATAGCTTGATCAGGACTGCCTCTTACCAAAAAAGCGCAATTGTAAAGTCTGGCTTGTCCCCACCAACTTTTTTGTATTGTACTAATTATAAATTTAGTGTCTTCCGATCGATCAGCGCTTGGAGGGCTAATCCATATTGAGGATATTGCGTTTTTCCCTTGTTTCAATCCGTATTCAACTGCCCATTTTTCTATTTTGTCAAACGCCTCTCCTTCTATTTGGTCTGTTTTTGTGTTTCTTGCGATAAAAGATCTAACAAGCTTGCCAGATGTATTATCAACAAGTCCATTTGAAGTGATCCTAAAACCATAACTTTCAGGCAGATGTTTCTGTTCCAAATAAACAGAAGCCACTTCTACCACAACTCTATTATCGGGCTGATTTTTCCAACCAGCATAATACTGATTAAGCAATCCTTCTATGGTGTTCATGGTTTTTCTTGCTCGAGAAAAAGACCAACGAGAAATTATAAGCTGCTAGTTTTCTGACTTTGATTTTTTTGACTTTAGATGTCAAAAAAACCATTTACAGTTGCGGCACAGTTTGGGATTTTCACCCAATTCCTTGAACACAGCTTACAGTCATCACTATAGTTTTTTGTTTGGTACTTTGCAAGAATGTTTTTGTGTTAGTATAAAATTGATGCCCAAAGTCTCTCGTGTTTACCAGCAGGCCACTTATTTAGGAGACAGTGTTTTTGCGGCAAGCGATGGAATAATTACCACTTTTGCAGTTGTCAGTGGAGTCTCAGGAGCTTCATTGGCGCCTTCTGTTGTGTTAATTTTGGGATTTGCAAATCTACTGGCTGATGGGCTTTCCATGGCATTTGGCAATTATATGAATATTAAAAGTCAAATGGAATACGAAAAAGCGCTGGGGAAAAAGGTAATTGTAAATTCTCCACTTAAGCATGGAGCTGTTACTTATATTTCTTTTGTTGTTGCAGGTTTTTTGCCAATGATTCCTTATGTTTTTAATTTTCATAACAAATTTTTGGGATCTATAATTGTTGTTGTTATCTCTTTATTTTTTATTGGCGCTTTGCGTTCGCTTTTTACTCACAAAAATTTTATCAAAGGAGGCTTTGAGCTTTTATTGCTTGGAGGCATGGCGGCGAGTTTTGCCTATTTGACAGGATATTTTATTGAGTATTATGTTCTGTAATAACATATTTAAACATTTGCGCGTTTGTTGTTATACTGAATTTGAGTATTTGAGTTTAAGTTAAAAAAAAGTTTTTCAAGCAAAAAAAGGGAGGTGATTTTTTGTTATGGCAAAAAAATCAAGTAACAATGAAACAATGATGCAGTCTTTATCTCCGCTTTTGATGTTTGGCGCTGTGGTAGCTGTTGTGCTATCTGCCATTGGCTATCTTGGTTGGGATATTTGGCTTGCATCAACACAATGGCTTTTAGTCGCATCAGTTTTGGGTCTTTTTGGCGTTTATTTCAAAAATAACTGAAACCAAACTCGGAAATTTTGCGTTAAAAATGCGGTAATTTTATTATTGATTCGTTGTTAGGATTTTTTGTAGTCTCTTGTTTTAAAGCAGCTTATGAGGTTTTTTTATTTGTTAATTGTGGCTCTTTGCTTTTTTGTTTGTTGTGCTAGCGACATAAAGGCTCAAATAGTCATTATCGACAAATCAGGAGAGTTAAGGTGGAATGTTTTATCTGACAAGGTTGTTTTGCCTGAGGCTCAGGCTTCCGAGATTGCAATTACTAAAATTGCAAACCTTTCATATAAATTTTCAAATCCCGCAATTGAGCTTTCGAAAATTGGAAGCAGTTTGAATATGATTGTTTCATCAGACAATAAAGAGAAAGTTTTTGAAGTGACAAACTTTGGAGATAAGATTTTGGAGATAGAAGAAAGACCCGCGATAAGTAAAATCTCAGTGTCGGTGCAAGACGGCAAGTTTGTCATCGCTCAAGGCGAAACCAAAGCGTTAACTTCTTTACCGATTTTAATTGATCCCAAAGAAGCAAGGGTTAGTTTGAAAACTTCCTATGGGGAATCAAATTTGACTATCTTCCCTCAACAGGCAGTTTTTACGGCGCTTCGTTCCAGAATTGTTAGTTTAGTTACCAATGATTCTGAAATAATAGATGAAAATGGCAAGATTTTTTATAAGCTCTCAGGAGAGAAGCATTTTTCTTTTTATTCTTTTTACACATATAAAGTGCCAGTGCAAACTTACATTTCCGCAGTGACAGGAGAAATAGTTAAAATTGATTCGCCAACATGGTATAAATATTTATCATTTTTGTTTGTCTAATTTTAGTTTTATTAAGCTGTAAAACCAATCTTGAGAAATAGTCATGATAATAGTTAATTTTAAAACTTACCAACAGGTTAGTCATATAAGGGCGCAGAATTTGGCAAGAATTATACGCGAGGTAATAGTTGAAACTGGCAGGGAAATAATTGCGGCTCCTCAAATTACTGATTTACAACTTGTTCATCAAACAATGATAACAGGAACTTGGGCGCAACATGCCGATTTTTACGAACCTGGTCAATCCACTGGTTTTATTACTCTTGAAGCCATACAAGAATCAGGAGCAACTGGTGTTTTGCTTAATCATTCCGAACACAAACTTCCTGAGGATGTTTTGAAAAACACTATAAATCGTGCTCGCAGTCTTGGACTTACCACTTTGGTTTTTGCTTCAAGTTTGGAAGAAGCAAGATCTTATATTGCTTATAGACCTAATTTAATCGGATACGAACCGCCTGAACTTATTGCGTCTTTGGAGACTTCGGTGGCTCGCGCCAAGCCTGATGTTATTTCTTCTGTTGTTGAAGTTGTATCTCCGATTCCTGTGATTGTGGGGGCTGGTGTCAAAGATAGGCATGATGTTCAAACAAGCCTAAAATTAGGAGCCAGCGGCGTGGCGGTTTCTTCTTCGGTTGTGCTTTCAGAAGATCCCAAAAAAGTGCTTTTGGATTTGGTAAGCGGGTATTAAGGATAATTATTTTTGTTTTGATAGAAATTTACAGGTTTGTTTTTAAATGATATTGGATTTTTTAATAGATTTGAAAGTCAAGATTCACCATTTGATTTCTCTTGCGCAGTTTTTGGTAATTGTAGTGTCAGATTGATTGTGTGTTTGATATGTTCTTATAATTCAATTGGTTTTGGTAATTGAGGATCGTTTGGCCAAGGATCAACTCCTGAATAAAGTACTTGTATTCCATTTGCCTGCCAATCCATTATTAATGGTTGTAGATCATCGCTTACACGATCAATTGCTTGAAAGTCTGGTAATATGTACCCGTTTTGGGCGGTTTCATTTAAGTAAACAACGCAAGTTATGCTGTTTGCTTTTAATTCTTTGGCATTTGGGAAGTCTTTGTTTGTGAATTTATAGCTGTTGTCGAATAAACTTCCACAAAAACCAGTTCTATGGCAATCTAAAACAAAAACCGGTGGCGAGGTGTTTGTTATTTTTCCTTCGGTTTTTAATTTTTCCATCTCGACGGCAAAGTACAAAAGCACTGCCAAATCTTGTTCTGCTCTCACTATCCCTTTGGGATGAACTATTGCGTCAAGCATAACAATTGGCTGGTATCCTGATTTTGCTAGCTTTACGGCCATAGCAACACTGTGAGTGCCGCCACTATCTAGCACCACGGCAGTGTTTGGACCTAGAATTCCAGATCGTATTAAATTTGTTATTCCAATTGCGCTAAAGATCTCACCGTCACTATATCTTGGCTTGATATATTGTGACCATTCGTCAATGCTTTGTATGGTTTAGTATCTTGCATATTCTTTCCAAGGACTGTTGTCAGGAGGGAGCCATGCTTCGGCTAATCTTTGCGCATTAAGATATTCTCTCCATTTTAATGTCCCAAGACTGTCATATTCTTGTGGCGAAATGATACTTAAGTCTATTTTCGAGTTTGGAGTATTTTCTTGCTCTAACTCTAAACCTGCCTGTTCCATACCTGGCAAGTTTAGCAGATTTTTAAGCATTAATAAATTTGCCAATAAACGCAAACAAGCGTGTGAATAATATTTGCACAATATCTTTTGCAATACCTCATTTTGATTCTAAAAACTTATCTATCAATTTAACTATTTCCAAAGGATTTGTCTCGCCAATATTATGTTTACCATTTTTTATTAGACCGTAATTGATACCAAGTTTGACAACAATGTTTTCAACATCTTGCCATAAAGTGACATTATCTTCTAATCCATAGATTAGCAATAAACTTTTAGGATCAACACTTCGTAATTTGCAAGTTTCGTCTTTTCTGACAATTAAATCATAACTTTTTCTCAAAAAAGGGGTACCATTTCTATAGTACTTGCTAAATAAATATTGGTAACTATTTTTTAACGCTCCCGATATAAATTCGGGAATTAGACCTTTAGCTAAATGCGCAATTTCGGATTTAAAAGTTTCTTTTCTGCGAATTGCCGGGGAGATTAAAACTGTCGGGATATGATTATTGTATCTTGCTTTGTAGTCAAGCGCCACAACTGAGCCGAATGAATAACCAAGAATTGCGTAAGGCTTGTGTCTTTTTCTTTTAATCCAGTTGGCAAGATAATCCCCAAAATCTTCAACGTCAAATCTTTCTCTTGATGGTTCTGGCACATTGCAAAAACCGGGCAAGTTAAAGTAATTTAACCTGTATCGTTTGCCTAGTAATTCAATCAGTCTTTTTCTTTTGCTCCAAGCTATGTCTTTAGAAGCGTTTTTGTTTATATTGTTGTTGTAGAATCTGTAATCCCAGCCATGAATTAAAATTATTTCTTTAGTCATAATTAAATAGAGATGAAGTGTTAGCAGTGTTTATTCTTATTAATTTTTTAAATATTTACAATGATATTCGATTTTATAAGTAACTGAACAGGCAGTTGATTTGCATATGTTTTGTGAAATTATGATAAATTATTGTTAATGCTTTGTTAATTTTATGAAAGTATACGTTGGTGCAGACCATAGAGGCTTTTATCTTAAGCAAAAAATTTACAAGTGGCTTTTGGAAAATAATTACCAGGTTTTGGATATGGGAGCTTACCAGCTTGATTTGGCTGATGATTACACGCTTTATGCTGAAAAAGTGGCAATTGTTGTTGCTGATAATCCAAAAGATCGTGGAATTCTAATATGTGGAAGCGGTGTGGGGGTGGATGTTACTGCGAATAAATTTGACGGAGTTCGAGCCTCAATTGGTATAAATCCCGAACAAGTAAAGGCGGGCAGAAACGATGATGATATGAACATTCTTGTTTTAGCGGCTGATTTCATAAGTGAAAAAGATGCCAAAGAGATGACACGAACTTTTTTGGAAACTGGCTTTAGCGGCAAAGAAAAGCACAAAAGAAGACTGGATGATATAAAAAAGATAGAAGAGAATAATTAACATGAATATCAGAAAGCTCCACGATTTGGATGTGTCAAAAAAGAAAGTTATAGTACGAATGGATTTGGATGTAGATAATGATTTCTCCAGAATCGAACTTTCCAAAGACACTTTGGATTATTTGTTAAACTCAAATTCAAAAGTTATTATAATTGGGCACAAAGGTCGTCCTGAGGGGAGAATTAATGAAGAATTATCGCTTCAAAGATTGGTTTTCGTTTTAGAAAAATTGCTTGGCAGAAGTGTTTTTTTTATTCGTGATATTTTTGGCGCTGGGCAAGAAAAATTAGAAACAATGCAAGATGGAGATGTTGTTTTGTTGGAAAATATTAGGTTTGACAGGAGAGAGGAAGAGAATGATTTAGAGTTTGCAAGGCATTTGGCAAGTCTTGCTCAATGTTATGTAAATGAAGCGTTTGCTGTGTCGCATCGCGCGCATGCCTCGATTATAGGAATTCCAAATTTTCTCCCATCAGCAGCAGGGTTTAGATTTGAAAAGGAAGTTGAGATGCTTTTAAGAGTTTTGGAAAATCCCAATCGTCCTATAGTGGCAGTTATTAGCGGCGTGAAAAGAGACAAGATGGATTATATAAGTCATTTGGTAAATCATGTTGATAGAATTCTTGCAGGTGGGCTTTTGCCTAAATATTACGGTGACGAAAATCCGTATCCAGATAAATTAATCATTGGCAGTTTGACTCTTGATAATGAAGATATAAATTCTGATACTATTGAGATTTTCAAAGCGGAAATTGCCAAAGCAGGGACAATAGTTTTAGCTGGAGTTCCCGGCAAGTACGAAGATGAAGATCATCGGCAAGGCACAAAAGAAGTATTTACAGCAATTGCAAATTCGCACGCTTATAAAGTGGCAGGTGGTGGAGACGCAGAAGCCGCGATTACACTACTTAATCTAAATGATAAATTTGATTGGATATCAGTTGGCGGTGGGGCAATGCTTGAGTATTTGTCGTTAAAAACTTTGCCCGGAATTGAAGCTCTTGTCCAGAAATAAAAAAGTCAAAATCGCAAATGAAAGTTTTAATTCTTCCTGGTTTTTCAGTAAAGAACAAAATATGGCTTGAAGAGGCAGGCAAGAGTTTGTCGAAAGGGAAAAGAAATTCTTGTATTTTGCACGAATGGACTCATTGGAGAACAGGAAATAAAAAGGATTTTTCGCTTAAAAAAGAGATATTGGGAATAAAAGAAAAAATAAAAAACCAAAATAATTTGTTTTTGCTTGCTAAGTCTATTGGAACTTATGTTGGAGCAAATTTGATTGCACAGGAACAAGATGTGGATTTTGAAAGAATGATTTTTTGCGGTTTGCCGCTTAATGACTTAAGTGTTTTTGCAAAAGAAAAATTTGCAAATTGTTTTTTTGGCATTAGCGCCAAAAAAATTTTGGTTGTGCAAAATGATTTAGATCCTCATGGCTTGTATGATCAGGTGAAAGAATTTTTAAATGGCGCTAATAAAGATATTAAATTGGTTAAGATGCAAGCAGACAATCATAATTATTTTTATTTTGATTTCTTTAGAGCAGAGTTTTTGAAGGAAGGGTGGTTGTAAAAGTATTATTGCTTTTGTGGGTGAAAAAACTCATTGTCAAAATAAGTTACATTGCTTATTCTTAAATTATTACAGTTTAACTTTTATGGTAAATGTTGGAATAAACGGTTTTGGCAGAATTGGCAGACTTGCTTTTAGAATAGGGCTTACCAAGCATGCAAGCGAGATTAACTTTGGAGCTGTTAACACTTCAGGTTCAATGCCTACTTCTGGTTGGGCTCACCTGACAAACTATGATACCACCTATAGGAAATTTGAGCTTGAGATTGGGCATGAAGAAATCAAAAAGCCTGAAGAAATTACAGATGAAGATCCTCAAATTGGCAATTTGATAGTAAAAGGCAAAGATTTAAAAGTTCCTGTTTTGGCGCAGAAGGATCCGGCTAAAATTCCTTGGGGCAAATATAAAGTTGACGTGGTTATT
>JANWVB010000040.1 GCA_025057695.1 Patescibacteria group bacterium | reverse complement strand
AATTGTCCCATTGGCAGGCCATACAAACATGCCAGAAGCCACAACTGTGCCAGCATTTGGCGTAATTTGACGAACTCTGGGAGCAGAAGGTTTTTCTTCAGGTTTAACACCATCTGGAACAATAATTACTTGACCTACAGCAATCTCAAATGTTTCATCATTAGAAAACGTATTAAATGGAAAGTCAACAATCGACTGAGGTTCTGTGTCATATTTCTTGGCAATTGAGTAAATAGTATCTCCTTTTTGGACTTTATGGGCAACTCCAGTGACTGGGAGCACTTGAATAATTTGACCCGGCTTGATCTTTGAAGTCTTTGTCAAATTATTCTGCCACAAAATAGTATCCAGAGAAACTCCAAATTTATCAGCAATCGAACTTAATGTGTCGCCCTCATTGACCACATAATCTAATATCTTCCCTCTTATCTTGTCTGATCTTTCAGTAGCAACTTCAATGTTAGCAGTTGAATATGAAAGTATCGGCAAAGAAGTTGGTAACTCTGAAGGATCAATTGTATTATTGGGAAATTCTTGAGCAACCACAGGAGCTATCACAATTCCAAACGCGCTTATGGCAACCATGCTTGTGTGAATAAACTGCTTTGCGGCACGTCCACGTTGCCTATATAAAAATGCGGCAAATTCACTTTTGCTTCTCTCAAAACCTAAAAACGAAAGTTGCAAATGCTCAAGTATATAAGCCGTAAAATGAAATGCAAACAGGCCAATCTCAGAAAAAAGATCGTTTACGAATCTGCTTGCTGAAACAAAAGTTTTTGCGAATCTGGCAACTGCTTGCTGGTTTTTTAACCTTCCCATACGGAAGTATCACGGGTTAAGAAAGATTTCTATAAACCACCTTAACCCACCTCAAGAGGTTACCATCTGACACCAATTAATGCAAATTTAGCCATTGTGACCAAAAAGTGTTCAAATAGAAATCATTGAAAATGAAACCTTTAGCACATCAATCAAATACAGATCTTTGCATACAAGGTATAAAAGGAGGATTTATTGCTTGTTTTGAATCACATTTATACAGTTTTTAAACTTTGCAAAAATTCGTCATTACTTTTTGTTTTCTTTAGCCTTTCTAAAAGAGTCTCTGTTCTTTCATCTTCGGAAACCATATCAAGCATGCGACGCAAAGTATATACTTGTTGGACTTTTTCACTGCCGTACAGAAGCTCTTCTTGTCTTGTACCACTTCTTGTTACATCAATGGCGGGGAAAATCCTTCTTTCAGCAAGTCTTCTTACTAAATGCAATTCCATATTGCCGGTACCTTTAAATTCTTCATATATCAAATCATCCATTCTTGACCCTGTGTCAATTAGACAAGTGCCAATAATCGTAAGAGAGCCACCGCCTTCTATATTTCTTGCCGCGCCAAAAAATTTTTTAGCTGGCGCCAAAGCGGAAGGATCAAATCCGCCAGACAAAGTTCTTCCAGAACTAGGAATAGCAAGGTTGTAAGCTCTTGCCATACGAGTAATTGAATCCAAAACAATCACAACGTCTTTGCCCATCTCCACCAAACGTTTAGCACGTTCCAAAGCAAGCTCACCTGCTCTTGTTTGCATTTCAGGAGATTCGTCAAAATTGCTGGCGGCAACTTCACCTGCACCATTTGTAATCTGCTTCATATGTCTTGTGATATCTGTAACCTCTTCGGGTCTTTCTCCTATAAGCACAGCCATAAGATGAATTTGCCTTTTTGTCGATTTTTGATCATTTACTTTTTCTTTAAGGTCTAATTCACCTTTAGTTTCTGTCTTATCTATAACTTCCTTAGTTTTAACTGGATCAACATCTTTAATCTGCTCCGGATAATTTTTTGCAATTCCATTTAATATATCTTTCACCAACCATGTCTTACCTGCTTTAGGAGGCGAAACAATTAACGCTCTTTGTCCAAAACCAATCGGGGCTATCAAATCTATTACTCTTGTTGTCAAAATCTCCGGATCTGTTGCCAATTCAATTTGAGTGTCAGGATAAATGGCAAGTAAATTATCAAAATGAGGTCTTTCTTTAATTTCATCTATGGCTAGTCCGTTGATAGTCTCAACCTTTAGAAGTCCCCAATAACGCTCATTTTCTTTTGGACGACGGGCTTGCCCGCTAATCAAATCGCCAACTCTTAAGCTGAATCTTCTGATTTGCGATGCTGAAATATAAATATCGTTAGAAGAAGGCGAAAAATTTGGTCTTAATAATCCAGATCCTTCGTTGGCAATATCCAAAACGCCACACACCGTTTCAGTCGGCAAATCAGAATCAGGAAGAGTTCTGTCGTCAACCACTAAGGGCTGTTCATTAGAGTTTTCATTTGGGTCTCCTTGAGAAGAACTTACTAAATCTTTTGCGCTGTATAATTTTTGGTCATAAGGCTTTTTTACACCATATGGAAGGCTCGCGCTTCGGGTAGAAGAAACGGAAATTCGAGGATAACTAGAGCTAGACAACAAATTACGTCTCATTAATAAAACTGATTGCTATATAACAAAAAAAAATTTAGAAGCAAAACAACATAAAATAAGAAACAAAATTAAAAATTAAAACAATAAAACAATCTGGAAGTACAATGATATTGTATGTAAACAAAAATTAAATGTCAATAAGATATGCAAACCAACAACTTCTAAAACCGATAAAATACAACAAACTTGTTTGTATGATATTTCTTCATTAGAGGTTGCCTATTCAAATAACTATTTTGATTGGCAAATTTAGCAGGTAAAACTCATCAATCAAAAAAATTTTCAAAGTCCAAACGTTTTTCTTGTATAAAATCTAAAAAATAATCAAGGATATCTGGATCATACCAAACACCTCTGCGATTTTTCATGTCTTCAAAAGCAGTGTCCCATGTCTTGATTCCGCCATTGTAAATTGCGCGGGAACGATCCATCATCGCCGCGAAAGAATCGCAAATAGTCAAAAATCTGCAAAGCAAAGGTATACTATCACCACTTAACTTATCAGGGTAACCTGATCCATCCCATAATTCATGATGGTGCAAAACAATAAAAGCAATCTCATCTAAAGCATTTTCCTTAAGAATCTGATAACCCAATAATGAATGCTTTTGTACCTTTAGTCTCTCTTTGTCTGTCAGTCTTTTGCCATTATTAATTATTCGCAAAACCTCAAGGTTCGTTTTCCCAATATCATGCAAAATGGTGGCCGCAATAAGTTTATCAATTTGTTCTTGTTCTATTAAACAAACTTCGTTCTCAATCAAATAGTTTAAAAATTCTCTCGCTAATAAAGCGGTATGATAACAATGTTTGGCGATATTATAATCACAAACGATAATTCGATTATACAAAACCTTAATTTTAGAGAAACGTTTATTATCTGCTTTTGAAACAAGATTAAGAATATCATCAACGCAATAAGGCTTGTCAATTAACTGATTTGCAAATTTCATGCTTAATTACATAAAAATTACTGCCCAAACAATAAATGAAAAAGTTATCAATTTTATAATTTACAATCCAGTTCTATTAAATTCTATTAAAAAACAAGATTGCATCAGTTTTAGTTTAAGTATCTAAAGTATCTAACTAAAACGCGATTTACTTTTTCTTAGGTAGCGAATGATACTTCTGACACCATTAAAAATTCATTTTTTTTAAATTTTGCATAAAACCAAAATGCGTCTAAAAATTGTTCTCTGTCTAATAATAATTATCCTTATAGGAGTTAAACACATCAGCTCGCCTTTCGACTTATCTACTGGTCAAATTTTGCAAGAAAAATATTTTGAAAATTATACAACAAATAGTGTAGCAAACTCCGCTTCGAATTCAAATAGCGCCAAACTTATTAACTCATCAACGAAGATCAATAAACAAAATCAAAGTAAGCCACTTTTTTTAAAAAAAGAATCTTCAGAAAGTTTCAACAAAGAAACAAACCAAACGACGAAAAACAAAAATAACCAAACCAAACCCATTGATGACTCTGAAAAAACAAAACTTAATGAAACAAAAGAAAATATCAATCCATCGCCAACTCAAACTGCAACACAAGATCAAATTCAAATTACAAAAACAACAGAAATTAAAACAATTAAAAATCCCTTCGTTCCAATAATGGAATGCTTGGACGCAAAAGAAGAAAAGTGTCCTGACAGAAAAATTTAATTTACTTATTGTTTTAACAATAGAGTTTCCATAACATTTTAGTGTATGGCAAACGCGCTAAAATGGGAAAAAATAAATTTATAGGTGTTTTTGATATTCCTTCTTTGGCTTTAGATATTTTTCTGGCAAATTGGAAAAAGTATGCTGTTTTGGGCGGACTGAATGTAATACCTAGTCTTTTTTTTATATTAGGGCAATCAGCGCTTCAACTATCACCAGAAATTGATTTCTACGTTTTGTTTAAGGAACACAATATTAATGCAATAATCTTTCTAATTTGTACTTTTATTGGGCAAATGCTTGTTTATATAATAACATCAGTTGCAATCTTGGTCTTAACCAAAGAAAAAAACCTAACCGTAAAGCAATCCATCGCAAAAACTTTAAAAATAATCTTTCCAATCTTTTTTGCTGGATTGCTCACCTTTCTAATAATTCTTGGTGGATATGTACTCTTGATTGTTCCGGGAATTATTTTCTCTGTTTGGTACTTATACGTGCTTCCTTGCGTGATAGATGGCAAACGCGGTACGCAAGCATTAGCGCATAGTAAGTCTTTGGTGAAGGGACGTTTCTGGCAAACTTTAACAAGAATAGTCATCACATCTTTGATTGTGGCAATAACCGGACACGCCATAGAGTTGCCCTTTGTTTTTTTTGTTAACATCACTGATTTGGTTGTCAAAAACACCCAACTCGCTTCTATAATTTCAATATTCGGAGAATCTTTAAAATTCACAATAATCATTCCACTTGCAATCATTTCTTTGTACATTCTTTATGAAAGCGCCAATCAAACATATGCCAACAAAAAATTATAATTATGCTAAATAAATAAGTTTTATGCTTTGCTGTCCATACAAAAAATTTGAAACTAAGGTTTCCTAAAGTCTAATATTAGCCTCTTATGTTTGTTCTGATTTCTTTGTTTTTGTATATTTTTGCTTATTTTGTTTACCTTCTTTTACCCGAAACTTTAACAAACTACCTAAAGTATATTATCGTTCAAACATTTTGTTTTTTGGTTTATTTCTTGTTTGCATATTTTTTGATTAAGTCAAAGAAAATAAATTTTTTGCCAATACTATTAACAACTGTGTTTGTGGTTTTAATCTTCTTGCCACAACCATTTTTTATATCAAAAGACGCTTATCGCTATATCTGGGACGGAATGCTAATAATAGAAGGTGAAAACCCTTATTTGTATGTGCCTGAAAATGAAAAATTAAAAAAATACTGGGAACAAGACAAACTTCTTGGTAAAAATAAAGAAGACCCAAAAGTAACAAAAATATATCAGTTATACCAAAATTTAGACTGGAAAGGTTTACACACTCCCTACCCCCCATTTGCTCAATTTATATTTGGGCTATCTTATCTTGCCTATATGCAATTTGGAATAGTTGGCGTAAGAATTATTTTTTGCCTTCCGATATTTGTTCTTGCTTATCTACTATACAAAAACAAATCTCAAAAACTAGCATCCCTTTTGCTTCTGAATCCTCTTGTCGTTTCTGAAGTTTACTATAGCGCTCACATTGATAGTTACGCGCTTTTGTTTATCTATCTTGCAATCACCACTTTTGATAAACAAAAAGAAATACAAGCCAGTTTCTGGACAGCATTAGGATTTATAACAAAGCTATATCCAGCCTTCTTAGTCCCTTTTTTTACCGCAAAACTCATTAAAGAAAAAAAATTTAGACTTCTTGCAATATGCGCTTTTTGTTTTATGCTAATTTCGGTAATTGCATGGGCGCCTTTTATTAATCACGGATTTGAACCAATCAAAAAGTATTTAGCACTACCTGATGAACAAGAATACAACGCAAGCATATACAGATGGACTTACCAAATATTGGAAAAACAAAATATCCTAAATACAAACAACTGCGTCTCCAAACAAAATTGCCAAAGTCTAACCGAAGAGAAACAAGTCGCAAAATATGCAAGCCTTGCAATACTAATAATCGGAACAATCTATTTAATTAGTAAAGATTTTTCAATAAATGTCTTACTCTCTGCAGGAATTTTATACCTTTTTGTCTCGCCCTTGGTTTTTCCTTGGCACACTCTCTTTTTGATTCCACTTGTTTTTATCTCAGTTATGAAAAATAAAAACTATAAACTCTTAATTCCTCTTTTTTTGTATCAAGTTATAGTCGCATGGGCTTATTTTGAGCCACAAAGTAAATCCGTAAGAGATTTAATGCTAAATATAGAATATGCTTTGGCAATTGTACTTATTATTCTTTACGCGTTTATTCTCAAAAATCAGTACAAATTTGGCTATAGAAAATAAAATAAAAAAGAATTTATCTGCTAAGCTCTTCTGCCAATTTGATCCAATCAATCCCGGAAATCCTCTCCCAAGCCATTCTAATATCAATTTCATTTTGGCCATTTTTGATACGCGTGATTGATTTAAATATATTCTTAACATTATCAAAAGATTTATGAGGATCAAGACCGCCCCTATTTATGGAAGCATCTAATTTATCCATACCTTCGAAAAAAACAGCAAGATCCGCTCCTCTCCCTGTCAACTGCAATTCCCCATTTGCAAAACATCGCGGATAAATACCTTGACTCAAATGATGGCACAAAGACAAACGAGCCAAAGCGGCCAAACGATTATCTAAAACAACGAATCTATCAAAAAACATTTCTCCAAACCTAACATGACTATTCCACAAATCGCGCATTGTACTTTTTTTATAGTCAATTCCAAGCTTTTGCAATTCATTGATATCGCCCTCATTTAAATACAGTTTGGCAATCCGTTCTTCCTCAATACCCTTTGACATTGCAATTTCACAAGTTACGTAAATTACTAATACTATAGGAGCAAGGGATAAATCACTATTAGAAAAATCGAACGCCGGAATGCCTAACTCGCAATAAATTTGTGGTAAATCTTCTCTGTGCTCAAATAACCAACGCGAGTGTTCATCTGTCACAAGCAAATCGTTGAAAAGCATGGACACCACACTGCAGTTATCTGAATTTGTTCCAGCTTTGCCTATATCGCTTGCCAATAAAAGCCATTGAATGTCTGTGTCAAAAGTTTCTCTAGAAATTTCAATTTCATCCCCCTTGTATTCAAACTTAATCGGTTGTTCATCGAAAAATAAAAATTTACAAATACTTGCTTTGCATCTTTGTACTACATCCAACATCCTAAGCTCGTCTCCAAGATGAGTGCCACCAAAAGCATTATAATTCACACATGTAGTTCTCAACCGGGGCAAAATTGGACTTTTACCTAATAATGCCAAATGTTCAAGCATCTTATCAGGCAAATCTATTGTTACTTTTCTTTTAATAACATCTATAGCCTCATGAAACACAAAACCCAAATTCTCGGTAGTGCACATTTTATGCAATATCCAATAACATAAAATAACAAAAACCAAGAAATCCAAAAACAAAAACAAACCTATGCTTTTCTTAGATTGGGACGAAGAAGGAAATTAATAATCTTTTCTTCTATCGTTCCTTCGATTTTCACGCCTGAACCCATGTCTATTTCCACGGTCTCCATCTTTATAACGATCTTGCCGATCAGCTTGCGGACGAGCTTCGTTAACAATAATTTTTCTTCCCCCTACTTCGCTGTTGTTAAATTTCTTAACCGCGGATTGCGCCTCTTCTTCAGAACCCATTTCAACAAAGCCAAAGCCACGAGATCTGCCCGTCATCCTGTCTGTTACCACAGTTGCGCTAACGACAGTGCCAGCTTGGGAAAACAAACTTGACAGATCATCAGAGGTTGTTGACCAAGGGAGACCGCCCACGAATAATCTAGTTGTCACTTATAAATTCACCTCCTAGCGCTTTTTCCTTACAAACTTTACATGCATTCGCACTCATCAAAAGAACTTTGTAAAGACAAAGCGCTTTTTTACCAAAAAAAGTTTTAACGCACTACAAGCTTTAAGGTAAGCTAATGAAAATTGTATCACAAAAATTAAAAAAAGACAGTATATTAAATTGCCTTTTTTGCGACCACTATAAAACGTTTCAAAGTAGTACCCGGAGGATCGCAAGTCATCAAAATAAGCTTTTCTTCATTCCCCTCGCCTGACAGCCACGATGTGTCTTTTGAGCTGACAGCAAAAGCGCTTTCAACTAAATAAACATGCTTTCCCCCAGAAAAATAAATAACTATTTCGTCGTTAATATTTAGCTTTTTGAGCAAATAAAATACAGCATTATAACGAATGAAGTTGGCCGGACTATCTGTAGAATGAGAAAATAAAAATACGGGTTTTCCTTGACCGGGAAAAGAAGTCGTGCCAGCATGTGCAACCCCTTGAGCAAGAGCATCTAAATATTCTTTTTTGGAAAAAGGATTTACCGACGCAATAATATTTGATTTGGCATCAATTTTAGGAATATATATCGAGAAATCAGAACTAATTCCAAGTTTCTTTGTTTCAGATTTAACTAAAATTTCTTCGTTATTTTCATTGACTGCCGCTTTGACTTGGATATTTGAATTCGCATCCAAATGCTTGGTAGACAATTTATACTTAACCTCTTCCTTTATAAGTGGAAAAAACAAAATAATGAATGAAATTAAACAAAGTCCAATCAATCCCACACCAATCCCTTGAAAAAACCCATAAATGGCTCTTGTTTTTTTATCCAAATAAATAACTGTCTCGCCATGCCACTTGTATGATTTTCCTTTTTGATAAATTACTCCAGAAGGGCGCATATAACAGTAATTTTTGACTAAATCAGCCTAAATCTTTTATAAAGAACCAAGCCTGTAAAACCTAAGAAGGCAATAGCAATAATACTTTGTATCGATACTCCTGTGCTTGGAAGTTCCTCTTTATCACCTTTAACCTGCCCTGAATAGGTTGCAACAAGAGTCGGACTAGGAGTAATTGTTGGCAATCTAGTTGGTGTTAGCGTAGGTGTTGGCGTTGTCATCTTGGTTGGAGACGGACTTGGCGTCTTGGTCGCTGTAATTATTGGCGAACTTGTTGGGGAAAGGGTTGAAGTGGCTCTGGGAGACAAAGTTGGCGTAGGAGAAACTGTCAAGACATTTCCTGCCAATTTTGTAGGGCTAGGACTGGCAGTTGGAGTTGGTGTAGAAGTTTTGAAAGTATTAGGCAATATGCCAACAGTTGGGCTTGAAATTGTTCCTAAAACTTCTTCTGGCGCAGGCGATTGCGCGGGCGTAGGTGTGGGAACTTCTGCGCAATCGCTTGGTTTCTCCGCAATTTTTGTAGTTTGGAATGTTGAACCATCATTCCATTCAACATAAGCGATATATTCCTTTTTGTTATCTCCTGTCCAAATAAATTCAATTTCATTTGTTTTCTCGCCATTGATATATACCGTTTTTACCTGATTTGGGTTGTCGTAAGTGAGTCTAGCAGTAGACGAGAAGCATGTTGATTCAATGCTTAAATTCGCGCTTGGCCGCACAGAGTACCTGTAAGCGAAAAAACCAGCAAGCGACACAACAGTTATAAAAACCCCAAGCAATAAAATTTTTATACCAAAAGGTTGCATATTTATTTACTAAATCAAAAAAAATGAAAACTTTACAAATCAAAATAAGGGGGAATTGTACCACAAAATTAATAGAATATAAAATATCGTAGAAATAAAGCCTAAACAAAAAACCACAAAACTAGACTTTACTCACAAACAGGAGTTCCAGATCTGATTTCAAGGAAAGGGTAGAGCGCCTGCCCTACACTCCACCCCTCCCTTGAAATCAGATGAAATCAGAAAGTTAAACAAAAACCTAAAATAAAATTCTTGACAAAAACCACACAAGCTACTAATTTGAATTTACTCAGACTGCAAACGCGGTTGTCTTTCTCCTGCCCTAAAGACAATCGCGTTTTTGATTTTTGACCCTCTTTTTCTAATTTTTTAATTCAAGCGAAAAAGCAAAATCTAAAAATTCTTGTAAAAAACTTCATACAGAGTTTAACACCGAGTGCGCCAACTGTCAAACCCTATAATATTTTATTGACGTAAATTTATCTTTCCTATAGTATAAAAGTGTCCAAAAACGAACTGAATGTTTGCATTTTATTCGTATCTTTTAAAGAATGTGGATATCTTGTGTAGAACAAATTTTACAGTTTTTAGAAGTAATAGTTTGTGAATTTAAAGCAATAATTTTTTTTGCAATCTTTATAATCTAAGATTTTTTTTATTTGAAGAATTCTTACCTATTCTAAAAAAATTGTCTTAATTTGTTTTATTTCTCAAAAAGGCATCAATTAAATCCCTGACATACTTTCCTTCGTTAGGTTCAATCAAAATATGATATCCAAAATTTTCCGCCTCTTTTTTACGCTTATCAAATCCAGAAACATTTCTTATGGCGCCCAATAAATCAACTTCACCAATTATTAAAGTTTTACTTGGCAAAGGTTTGTCAAAATAAGAAGACGCAATCGCCGCACAGACAGCAAGATCAACAGATGGATCCCGACCAACATTTATCCCACCTGAAACATTCACAAAACAATCATGTTCATACAAATTAATGCCGCAACGTTTGGACAAAACAGCCAATAAGATCTCGAGACGTTTAGCGTCTAATCCTTGCGCCACTCGTCTTGGAATAGGTAGTTTGGTAGGTGTCACAAGAGCTTGAATTTCAACTAAAACAGATCTTGTTCCTTGCAAAATTGCCGAAATCGCGCTACCCGGAACGACTAAATCCGAATTGCTCAAAAACATCTTTTCTGGACTTCTTATTGGCATAAGACCACCTTCTAACATTGTAAATATGCCAACTTCGTCTGTGGGGCCAAATCTGTTTTTTGTCGCTCTAATCATACGAAGCGATAAAGTTTTATCGCCTTCAAACCAAAGCACCGTATCAACCATGTGTTTTAACACTGAAGGACCTGCTACCGAA
>JANWVB010000003.1 GCA_025057695.1 Patescibacteria group bacterium | reverse complement strand
CAGATATTAAGGTAGCCATAATTCTAGAACCTGAGCTTCCAAGTGGGTGACCTAATGAAATTGCTCCGCCTAATATATTAAGTTTTTCATTAGGAATTCGCTCGTTAGCAGGCATTATTCCTTCAGCACGGCCAAGATCAACTCTCACATCCGGCCCATCAAAACGAATGATCATTCCCGAAATTAGAGTATTGACACGACTAGAGAATTCATCAATTATGGCTCCTTTTTCAGCCTCGCGAATTTTTTGATGAATCACTTGCTTGGCAGTCTGAGCCGCAATTCTACCAAATCCCGGAGGTGTAACATCCTTCTTTTCTTCGGGGTTATTTTCTGGCCAAGCAAAAATTTTTGTTTCACCACTAACAGGATCAATCTCCACATCAAATTCCAAACCTTCTGCGTCTTTGCCTTGTTCATACGCATCTTTTTTATAAGCGGCAATTATTGCCTGCTTAATGGTGTTTAATATAACTTCCACGTCAAGCCTTTTAGCTGACGCTACCGCTTTTAAAGCTTGGGCAAATTCTGTTCTTGGTCCTTGTTGCATAATCTTTGTCAAAAAATTAAACAAAAAAATGGTGGGCACACTCCCCACCGAAAAATTCACATTAACATTTACAAGTCTACAAGAGTTAAAGTTTAAAGTCAATTTAATTAAAGCTTACCTAAACACTCCTACCACATAACTTGTGCCTTGCGACATAAAATCAGAAGTTAAAAATGCGCCGTGAGTACTAAACCAAGTTTCCCAATTAGTTGAATTTAAGGATTGCATAGTCTTAAGCAATAAACCAATCGCAGAAGGGGAATCAAGATAATCGTCTTTCAAACTGTACAATTTTTGATAATTAAACTCAGAAATAATTCTAATTGACTCTTCATTTTTTGCCATTCCTTCTTCAAAACTAGTTCCATGAGAAAAATCAACCGCCGCAACGTAAACAGCATCATAAGGAAAAACATTTGCGAAATAATTGGCATATTTGTCGATATCAGACTCTCTAAACTTCGCCGAAACAATCAATGGAATTATTCTTGCGTTAGGAAAATATTCTCTTAGATAAATTACAGGAACCGTGATACTATGCTCTATTTCAATTATCCTTGAATTCACTAAAACTTCAGGAAACCTTCTAATAAAATCACTCAAAATCTCTTTTTCTATGGGATAATCATAGACATCTAAAGCAGTAGTTAAAGTCGGACCATCAGGATAGTAATGATTTGTGCCTAATATTACAAAAATCGAAGGATTGTTTGTTTCGCGCAATTTTTCCAGTGAAGCGACAAACAACTCTTTCGCCAAATCATGATGTGGCAAGATTATACCTTTAACTTTATTTTCTTTTGTATTTAAGCTAGCAACTTCTCCTTTTTTGTTGAAATGAAAACTACCAAACCCAACCACAAACAAAACTAGAAAAATAACAAAGAAAGAAATTTTTGGTTTCATATTTTGGCATCCACCTTTATAGTGCTTTTATCAGTTTTTTGGAAAATAGACTTTTCTTCTTCGTGTTGCATAAATGCAGGTTCTAAAACATATTCTCCAACAGCGCTTGCTTTGGCATAGTAAACAGCTTTATATTGTCTTTCGGAAAACCAATGCGAATTAGAAACACAAGCTCGAACCACATTTGGTCTAATTTGTTGCATAAAAATTTTGTCTACCGAAGCAATGCTAAAGAATGAGGGATTCTCCAAGTAAGTAAAACCTGATGGGATATGATCTGTAATACAATAAATACCAGCTGGAGCAAATTCTCTATTAAAACTAAAGTCCAACTTGAACTCTGCTATCTCGCCTATACTTATTTTTTCATCAGAATCACCAACAGCTTGGCTATAACTTCTTGAAAGTCTCAATCTTTTATCTGTTTCAAGTCCATCCATGTTCTCAACGTACGAATTTATGGAAACCAAAACTTTTCCTGTCTCAACTTTTAACTCAAATTTCCCAGCGTCGTCTTTTTTAATCGCCAATACTTCACCTCTGCCTTTATTTAGTTTAAGTTTTTTATGTTTGTCTTTTATTTTTAAACTAATACTAGTATCTTCGTTAGTAAGCAAAGAAATTTGATGATCTATAAAGGAAATATCTGCCAAATCTAAAACAACATCTTTAGTCAATGTGCGATAATCCCTTAAATATAAGCCCAAACCAGTGTTATATTTTTGATCAACAATGCTACCTAATAAAAGAGCGTAAGAAGAATCTAACAAATAACTATCCATATTTTTTTGACCTGACTGTATGCGAATATAAGGTTTGTTAGCATAAGCGAATTCTGCCAATAAATCATAATACAAGTCGCGAGCTTTTTCGGTCTGACCGCTTGCGGCAAAAGCGTAAGCGAGAATAACCTTTTCTCTGTAAGAAAAAAGCTTTTTTTCTAAATTCCTCATTTCATTCACTCTTGATTCACCCAAAACAGCAAGTCCCCACAAAGCATAAGCTTTTGATATATTAGGGAATGTGGAATTTTCCAAAACATCATTAAAATACTTCTTCAATCTCTCTTTATCAAAAAAATCAGCCCCAATATATGCGGACCACGCTGATGTTTCAACATCACTGCTTCCCCACAGCACTTGTTTAATGCCACCATCATTTGATTGAAAACCGGAAAATTCTTGATTTGCCGTTTTGCAATCAGTTTCATTGAACCAATTTCTCAAACTTTTGTCAGCCAGAACATTGGCAAGCTTTTTTTCGATCCTATTACTATAAGAGTTGCAATATTTATACAAAGCATTATAAAACTTGCCCTTGCCTTGATCGGTAATTACCAATTTGATGTTTTCCTCTTTTGCCAGTTCATCTATCGGCAAAGAACTAATTGACTGTCCTTGATCTAAACTTATATCGTTTCGTTTTTCAAACATCACTCTCGAAGATTTCACTATTAATGGAAGCATGATTGAATCTTCATATTCCTTATATTTGCCACCAGCTTTGACTTTGTAATTGCCAACTTCAAGACTTGGGAAAGGAATGTGGATATCTCTGAAAGGAAACTCTGAAAATTCTTTCTTATTAATTGCTTTTTCTCCGCTTTGATCCAAAAACGCGTAATTGTAAGAAACTTTTTTGTTTTTTTCTAAGACTTTTCCATAGGCATTAATTGCAAGATACGCCTTATCGCCCTTTATAATAGTTGATGGAAATTGGTTAGTAACAAAAAACTCCTTTGTTGCAATAACTGATGCTTTCTCTTGACCAAAATTAAGATCACTATCTACACCTTGAGCATAGATTAGCCAATTAGTGATATTGTCTAATAGCTTGAATTCAAAAACTGCTTCTCCATTTTGATCTGTGACTGCAGAACCAAAATAAGCCGTGTCCCCAAATTCACTCCTATCGTTACCGCCACCACCCCCCTCAGCCATATGTCCATCAGGCAATAAAAAGCGGTGTGTATAATATGTGTAATATACCCAATCGCCAGTGGTTCTATAAATTGACTTTTCTATAGAAGGTTCGTTTGCTCCTCCAATAGCCGCCACAGCTTCATCTACTAATGCAAGCGCTACAGTCACACCGTCTCTAGGCTGTCCATTTTTGGATACCTTAACAGTTACTTTCGCTTGTTCACCTGGAGCGTACTTTGACTTGCCAGTTTTTATATCAAAATCCAATTCACTATCTTTAGTTTGATAGAAAATCTGTAAACCATTAAAATCAGCTTTGTATCTATAAGATGAATAATAATAGTCGCAGATCCAAGACCTATCACAAGAAGCTTCTACTTCTTCGTAAATCTTGCCCGTAAATACAATCGCGCCAACATATATGTTTGGCTTGTGCGATTCTTCAAAAACAAAACCAAAAGATGGTTCATCCTTCAAAGAAAAAGACAAATTTCCTCTATTTGCTTTAATAAAAAGAAACTTATTTTTCTCATTGTCAGGATAATTTTTATTATCTTTATAAATCTTAATGTCAACATTTTCACCAACAGAAAAAGCATTAAAACCTTTCTCAAGCTTCAGATAAGGAGAAGAAAAACTCTCGTTATCAACATCAATTTCATCATAATAGTATAGGTACTCTCTGCTAATCGGAGAGCGTCCATCTTTATCCTTAGCAATAATCTCAAATGTATAAGAACTACCTTTAGAAAGTGGTACTTGATAGTCTATCTGCCCATCATTATTAGTCAAAAGTTCTTTGTCTGGAAAATCTTCTTGGTGTGTGCTATACTTATACTTGGTGCGGGTAACTTTCTCGACAAAGTCATAATAAGTACCATCTTCAATTCTTTCGTACCATGTCCTTTTTGAACGAACAACAACTTTCTGCCCTCCTACAACACCCGACTTTACTTCAGACGTAACACCTTCATTAAAAGGACCTAAATCAATGTTAAAAACAGTAGCTTTTATTCTTGCATTACCGCCATCCAGATTAGCTTTGCTTTCAACCTTAAACCTAGAACCATACACCAAAACTGCAACATTCTGGTAAATTCCGGCAAATTCTGATTTGTCTAAACTAATCTCTAATGTTTCATAACTTGGATAGTATTTATTCTCAGAATAAGAAGTAACATATTTGTAAACAAACTCCCCATCTCTCCCTGTTTCAAGCTTAGCGATAATATTAGAACCTTTAATTACCGACAAAGGAACATAACTTGCGGCAGTTCCGTCAAAAAAACTAACTCTGCCAGAAAACTCAACTTCCTCTCCAGCAAAAACTGCCTTTTTATTGGATGAAACCTCGATCTTCAGCTCTGGTTTTACATATTCCTCAATCAAAACCACACTCCTAGCTATGACAATCCCATCAACAAATACCAACAATTCATAATGACGGTTTGTTAAATCGTCAATTTTAAAACTACCTATAAAACTACCATTGGATGATGTGGAAATCTTTCTAATTGCTTCAACCTTGTTATAGCCATAGAAGTTACTGTCATAATCATAAGAAGAAGTAAGTTTTACCTCAACCTCAGAAACTGAAGAATTGGTATTGCGATTTTTCGCCACCCCCCAAAAATACAAAGTGTCACTGGGTTTATACATATACCTATCTGTGTAAATGTACGACCAGTAATCATCTTTTGTTAATTTGCCCGGCTTTTCCAAGTCGTTTAACGACCCAACAGGCAAAATTAGCTTTTTATTATCCCTGTTTGTAATTTCAAAATACTTTTTATCTCCTTCGAAAAAGCTTTTGGGAGTAGCAAATAGCGCAATACCTTCTTCATTAGTAGAATAGCTAATCGATGAATTCATAACACTAACACTTGCACTTGCAATAGGCGATCCATCCACCGAATTCAACCAAAATAAGGTATTTTCCTTCGCGACAGAAACATACCCCATCAAAGGGGTAACTTGAAGCCATAGCTGTTCAAGTTTTTTGTTATTGTCATAATAAAATTTAACTAAATAAAAACCTTCACTTAACTTGCTTGGAACTTTTACATAGTTAACATCGTCAATTTTTTCTATTTTTGTCTCACCTTCGGATATTTTTGTAAAATCTTTAGTGTTTATATTGTATTGTTCTGGAAAATAACGCCACCAGTCCTCAATTTTGTCGATTTGTTTTCTGGAATTCACAAACACATTCGCGTTAGGCAATTTATAAATTTCAAATTTTATATTCTGGTCATTATCCCAATTCTCTAAATACACCCCAGATATCACATCGCCCTCGGGAATAACTTGTTGCAAGTTCTCCTTTAAATAAAACCGATAATCATTTGCGATTTCGTCCGCAGTTTGAAAAGAAAAAATTAAATCTTTGTCCAAGGAGTCAACACCATTAACTACTTTTAAACCCTTTTTGAGAGTAACAGTATAAACTGTTCTAGGAGAGAGTTTCTTAAGCGGCACAATCGACAAAACACTACCTCGTCTTTCCAGACGAAAATCAATTTTGGGATTCACCGTAAGATAACTAATAGGGTCTTCGTAATCATCAAGATTAAATGTTATCTCTATACCAGAATTCAAAGGAAAATCCCTGGTTTTGTCTTTAGGCAATGTGCTATTCACGGCAAATTTTGGCTGAGCTTGATACGCCCAACCGTAATTCCGATCAAAATAATACCCATCTTTTTCTTTATCTTTTAGATTAAAGGAGAATGTGATCACCTCACTAGGCAAAAGTTTTCTTTTCGGAATTAATTCAAATTCTGTGTCTTTCACTGGAACAACATTTACCGGAACGGAGGTTGAAATATGCTCATTTATGAAACCAATATCCACAGGCTTTTGTGTTCTTAGAACAAACTTAGCGGATGGCACAATCCCATAGATTCTTTCGTCTTCTAAATTCGGGTTAAGATTAAAAAAAGGTTCACTTTTCTCAGAAATCATCATCTTCTGCCAAACTCCAGAGTCGAGATCGTTAGAATTGGTAGTTATAAATGGAGGTAACGGAAGTTTATTTTGACCCTGTAACCTTAAAACAACAAATAAAACCGATAGGACAAAGGAAAGGGCAATTATTGAAATGTAAACCTTAGCCTTTTTCGGACTTGTTTGATACCAATACCTTAATTTTTGAAAAAGATGCAACACTTTTAATTTCGCAAATAAACCTTTAACAAAGTAAAAGATGTCAGGGAAACTTTTTTTATTTTCACCAAAGTTACTCACAAAATGAGTATAAAGCCAGTAAAAAATTGATTTCAACAACAAAAAGCATTAAAAATAATCAAACTACAACCCTTTCAGCCTAAGTTGATTAACCAAATTTCTTTGTTCACTAGTTAACTTTTCAGGTATCGCAACATGAATTTTCACATATTGGTCTCCACGCTTTTGGTGTCTTAATCCTGGCACGCCACGTTCACGAAGTCTTATCATGCTATTAGACTGAGTTCCCGGTCGAATTTTTAGCTTCACATCGCCATCAATAGTCGGCACCTTTATCTCTCCGCCAAGAATAGCCATCGAAATAGGAATGACTTCTGTGATATATAAATCTTGTCCATCACGCTCATAAATACTGCTTGGCTTAACGTTAATTGATAAAACAAAATCGTCAAATTGAATTCTTGTGCCATCGTCAACCCCTGCTGGAATTTTTACCTTTCTTTTCTTTCCATTAACTACAATCTCCTTTTCAACTCCTTTCATCGCTTCCATAAAATCAATCGTTATAGAGTATCTAGGGAGTCTGTTTCTTCTAAAAGGGGAAGCGCTTCCAAAAAATTGTTCAAAAATATCAAAAGGATCACCAAAATCAGTACCACCAAAAGGGTTTTCAGAAGTATAAGTGTAAGTATAAGTAAAAGGTCCAAACCCACCAAACCCACTAAAAGGGCTTCCGGCTCTTCCAGCGCTTCCCATCCCACCACCGGGCGCAAAAGCTTGATGCCCAAACTGATCATATGCCTGTCTTTTCTGTGGGTCGGAAAGCACTTGATACGCTTCATTTATTTCTTTAAAACGCTTCTCTGCCATTTCTTTGTCCGCTCCTTGGTGACGATCAGGATGCCACTCAAGAGCCTGTTTGCGGTAAGCTTTTTTAATCTCCTCAAGAGAAGCGTTTTTGCTTACACCTAGTAAATCGTAGTAATCAGTTTTGGTAGCGGACATAAGAATTAATTAATTAACTTATCTATTTACCAAACTAACGCCAACAAAGGCAAATATCTCTAGCAAAAAACATTAATCAGTGCTAAGTATACAAGATTAAAAGACAATTTGTGAAGCGATCCATACTAACACAGAAATCAACTCTTAAATAATTAAGACACAAACAGGGACAAAAGTTAATTTTTTAAACATTATGTGTGGCAAATATTAATCTTAATTAAACCTTTTTATTCATCATCTTCAACATAATCTCCTTCCACATCTGTTCTTCCTGGATTAGATTTATCGCCAAAAGCATTAGCAATAAGATCAAATAAAGGTGTTTTTTGGTCAGCATGAATTAAATAAACGTAATTTACAAACTCATTTGGATTGGTTGGCCAACCATAATTTCTCAGCAAATGCTCGTTTTCCTTTAGTAATTTTGCCAAACTTTCTGGGTCATACACATAAACTGATTGAAACTCTGCTAGCTCTGAATCTGGCGATAATATCTCTTCAATCGACAAAGAAGTAAAACTTTCCAAAAAATTTCTTACACCTTCAAACCTGTCGATATCACTTGTATAAATCTCAGCCACACAACCAGGTAACACCTGCATATCTTGCAAAGGCCCAAATTCTTCTCTGTAACGAGGCAATTCGATCCAAATCTTTTCAAGCACAAGGTTGTCACGATACCTTGGGGGAAACACCTTGACCTTTTTACCATTAGCATCTAATTTCCTGAAAAAGTCCCATATTGAAGTATCTATCGCGTTTAAAGCAAGCCTCATATAGCCCACTTCCAAGTAACCTAAAGGTTTGTCTTCGCCTACTTTCAATAAATCATCTAAGATATTTTCCCTTGGAACAAAAACTTCAGACATATTAATTGGTTTTAGCTCGCACTTAATTATTTACCCCACAACTTCGCCTTCCTCTACATCGCCATCCTTCTTTTTGTCAGATTTTGATGAATCGCTAGCGCTATCTGCACTAGATTTATCACCTTCAAAACTGGTATCTGCGGCAGATGGTTGATTCTTATACATTGCCTCGCCAATTTTAGACAAAGCTTCAGACAAATCTTTGGTTGCAGATTCTATTTGCTCTTTGGTTGAATTTTCATTTGCCAACAAATTTTTTACTGCTTTGATTTTTTCTTCCACTTGAGACTTGACATCAGAAGGAGCTTTTTCTCCAGCATCTTTTAGCGCTTTTTCTGCCGCAACCACCATGGAATCAGCTTGGTTTTTGGCCATAATCAATTCTGCTTTTTTCTCATCTTCAGCTTTATGCTTTTCAGCCTCTTCTTGCATCTTTTTGACTTCCTCGTCAGACAAGCCAACAGCTCCCGAAATGGTAATGTGTTGCTCCTTACCACTTGCCTTGTCTTTGGCACTTACTTTTAATATTCCTGAGGCGTCGATATCAAAAGTAACTTCAATTTGCGGAATACCGCGCGGAGCTGGTGGTATGCCATCAAGAATAAACCTGCCCAAAGATTTATTATCAACAGAAAGCGGTCTTTCTCCCTGAGTAATATGAATTTCAACCTGAGTCTGATTGTCTGCCGCAGTTGAAAATATTTCAGTCTTGGAAGCCGGAATTGTGGTATTTCTTGCAATCATTGGAGTTGCAACACCCCCAAGAGTTTCAATAGCAAGAGTAAGAGGTGTCACGTCTAAAAGTAAAATGTCCTTTACTTCTCCTCCTAAAACTCCACCTTGAATAGCCGCTCCAATCGCAACAACTTCGTCAGGATTCACAGACTTATTCGGTTCTTTGCCAAAAAATTCTTTTACAGTTTCTATAACTTTAGGCATGCGGGTCATCCCTCCAACCATAATCACCTCATCAATATCCGAAGCTTTCAGTTTTGCGTCTTTTAATGCCGCTTCCACTGGTTTCATGGTACGCGCGATCAAATCCGCAACTAAACCTTCAAACTTTGCCCTAGTGATTTTCATTGTCAAATGAAGCGGTTGCCCATTGTGCTGAGTAATATACGGCTGGTTGATTTCTACTTCTGCTGCAGCAGAGAGTTCTATCTTTGCTTTTTCTGCGGCATCCCTTACTCTTTGCAAAGCTTGCTTATCTTGCCTTAAATCTACTCCGTTATCTTTTTTAAATTCGTCACAAATATAATCCACTAGTTTTTCATCAAAATCGTCTCCTCCAAGATGCGTATCACCATTTGTTGCCTTTACCTCAAAAACACCATCTCCTAACTCGAGAATTGAAATATCAAAAGTTCCTCCACCAAGATCATAAACAGCAATTTTTTGAGCGTTTTTCTTATCCAAACCATAAGCCAAAGCCGCAGCCGTCGGCTCATTTATAATACGCTCCACTTTAAGCCCCGCAATCTCACCAGCCTGTTTTGTGGCTTGACGTTGAGCATCATCAAAGTAAGCTGGAACTGTAATAACAGCTTGTGTTACTGTCTCACCTAAATACGCTTCTGCATCTTTTTTCAACTTCATTAGAACTCTTGCCCCAATTTCCTGAGGAGTATAATCTTTACCTTCTACCCTAATCACAGCCATTCTGTCTTTGCCTGCCCTAATTTCAAAAGGAACCATTTTTTGTGTGCGTTTGACTTCTTCATCATCTATTCTTCTACCCATTAGCCGCTTGGCGGAATAAATAGTGTTTTTAGGATTTAAAATCATTTGACGCTTTGCCACATCGCCAACAAGATTTTTCACTGGTTCGACTACAGAAGGAGTCACATTTCTGCCGGTGTCTGAAGCAGGTATCACTTTAGGTTGCCCACCTTCCATCACGGCTACAACACTATTGGTGGTTCCAAGATCTATGCCTACAATTTTTCCCATAAGCGATATTTCAAATTTAGCTAAATTACTAAAGACATTAATCAAGGCGAAAATCAAAATTTTGCACTGATTAAAATCTTTAGCAATTGTTAATTTGTTAATTAGACTGCTTTTTACTTACTTTTACTCTCGCATGTCTTATAACAGCGCCTTCTTTAAACTTCCAACCGCTTTGCAAAACTTCAACAATTTTTCCATCTTCCCCATCTACGACTTCTACAACTTCATGTAAATCATGATCAAAGTCTTCACCTACCTTTGGTATTATCTCAACCAAATCTTGATCAATCAATACCTTCTTAAACCCATTCAAAGCTATATCCAAACCTTGATCATTTAAATGCTTTTGCGCTGCTTCAAACATATCTAAAACAGGTAAAAGCCTGGCAATTACCTCTTGAGTAGCAAATTTTAACCAAACGCTTTTTTCCTGCTCTATACGCTTTTTTAGATTGTCATAATCTGCCAAAGCCCTTGCAAGTTGAGTTTTAGGAACCATTTCAGCATCGTTTAAAACTTCTTTTTTAGACTGATCAATTCCACTTGCTTGTTGAGCGTCCTCTTGTTTTTTTACCTTTGCTTGTTTACTATCTTTCATATCCTAAGACCTCGCCGATTAAATTTTGAATATACCTTATCCTTGGGATAACTTCTTGATATTCCAATCTCATTGGGCCTATAACCCCAAGCCCTATTTGCTTGTCTTGAACACTAAACCTAGCGCCAACAATTGCCACTGGACCAAAACCTGGCCAACCTAAATCTTCACCAAAAATAACTTCAACGGGAGTACTACCAGTCATATGTTCAAAGAAAAGTTCCTGCAAACGCTCTATCTGCTCAATGCATGAAAACAAAGAGGCTGTTAAATTAACATCATAAAACTCAGGATTTCGCAAAACACTGGAGTGCCCCCAATGCCATACTTTTTTGTTTGGCAAAACTGTGGCAACGGCAAGATTTTTTGTCATGCCCGAAAGCATGTATGTCGCTTTTTCCAAAACTTCATCTAAATCATTTTTTGCATTCCAAACATTTTCTTTAGCCTTAACTTCCTCGGCTACTGACAACTTCCTTTCCTCCATTAATTGGTCAATGTAAAACTTCATCGCCAGAGGCGTTGGCACACGCCCCGCAGAAGCGTGTGGCTGACGCAAATATCCTATTTTTGTAAGATGAGCCATTTCATTTCGTATTGTAGCCGGAGATACACCAAGATTATACTTCTTTTCCAAACTTTCAGATCCCACTGGCTCAGCAGTTTCTATATATTCATCAATAAGAGCCCTTAAGATATTTGTCTGCCTTGTAGATAAAGCGTTTATCATAAGTCGACACAATTTAGCACTAGTATATTTTGAGTGCTAAAAATTGTCAAGTGTTTATTCAACTTAAAATTGAATCGCCTGATGTGGGAGTTATTGTTTCAGTATCTTTCGCAAGCGTCTGCTTTTGCTTTTTGCGTTTAACCATCTGCAAAAAACAAGAAACAGAAGAACCAACTTCTTTTGAACCAACTAAAAAAGCGCATAATAAATATGTAAAAATACCAATTATGCTAACAAAAAATGTCAGCGCTAATAAATTATTTGTATATCTTGTATCCAAAACAAAAATTTCAAAGGGAATATTTTGAACAATATCCAACTGTCCAAGAAAAGATATCTTCTTAATCCATACAGACCTGTCAAAAAACTTAAGTAGAAAAAACATGACAAAACCTGAAATAATTCCGGCAAACAAAGATTGCAAAATTGGAATAATATCAACAACTTTGATTCCACCAAGCCTTTTAAACAAAAGTACATAAAGAGCCACAAATTGAAAAGTTATACAAAAAGAATAAGAAGCCGCCAACCCCCAAACATCCACATTTAAAACTTTAATCAAAATAAAATTTACCAATATGATGCTAAGTATTGTGATAATTGCGACAACGACTGGAGTCTTTGTGTCATGCAACGCATAAAACGCTCTAGACAAAAGCGCAATTCCCGCTTGCGATAAAATTCCCACAGCAAATGCGGACAAGACTAGACTAGTCTGATACGTAGACTGCCAATCAAAAAGCTCGCGCCCGTAAACAATTCTTACAATTGGAACGCGAAGCACTATCATCATCACTGCAAATGGAACAATAAAAAAGATAACATGAGAAAGTAATTTGTTTAACATCTGCCTAAATTTAGAAAAGTCATCAGATAAATCCGACAAGGTAGGCAAGGCCGCTTTGGCTATTGATATGCCGAAAAGTCCAACGGGAAGAGATTGCAAAGTGTTACCAAGATAAAAATACGCATAAGACGCAGTAGACACAAGCGAAGCTAAAAAAAGTTCAACCATTTTTGAAAATTGAATAAAGATAGTTTCTATTAATCTGGGAGTTGCGAGCTTGCCAATATTTTTAACTTCTCCGGTTATATTAAATTTCAAATTAATTCGGAAACCCAACTTAACAGCAAGTGGCAATTGAATCGCAAAATGAGCAATCGCACCCAATAATACCCCATAAGTTGGTGCCATTAGTCCAAAATCTTTTGCCAAAAAATAAGTCGTTAAAACAATGCCTGCATTATAAAAAATTGGGGCCAAAGCGGGAATTAAAAATCTTCTTAAAGACTCCAATACCCCAGTCAAAACATAACTCGCCACAAAAAATACTTGCGCAATCAACAGTATTCTTGCTTGATCAACAATAATTTGTCTTTGTGCTTCAGTATAGCCAGGCGCGACAATTTGGTAAATATTATCAGCAAAGATTGCAACCAATACTCCAATAATGCCAAAAATTACCACCCCCCAATTCATAACTGTTGAAGCAACATTCCAAGCACAAGATTTATCTTTTTTCATGGCTTTTGTGAAAACAGGAATAAAAGCTGAAGAGAATGTCCCAAAAACTAAAACTTCAAATATGGTATCCGGCAATCTGAATGCCGCAAAAAAAAGCGAAACTTCCTCCGCCGGGAAAAGCTCAAGTAATATTGTGTTTCTAACAAGCCCAAGAATTTTTGAGGCGACAATCATAAACATGATTATTCCTGCCGCGGAAAAAACCGTATCTTGAGAAGACGATAAAAAGTTCTTGCTTTTAGCTATTAACCCTCTCATAAAATCCAAGTTGTTGATATTTAACTCTTGTTGAATTATACTCGGTAAATGTACAAATAAAGTACTAAACAAATTTATCTATGCCAGTAACAAAAACAGCAAAAAGGGCGCTTCGATCATCTCAAAAAAAAGCAATACAAAATAAAGCTACGATTGCAAAGCTTGAGATTGCAATCCGTAAGGCAAAGAAAACAAAAAACAAGAAAGATATCTCTTTGGTCTATTCGCTCGCGGACAAGGCGGCAAAAAAACATGTAATTCACACCAAAAAAGCCGATAGAATTAAAAGTTCTTTTTCATCTTAAGCGCTTCATTTTTTTAGATAGAATAATTTCTATCATTTACTTTGGTTTTTGTGTTTTGATATATTGATTTTATAAGAAAAACATTCTTGATCTTTACGATTCGCTATGCCATCAAAAGCCAAAAAAAGAAGTTCTGATATAAACTTACTGCCAAGCAAAAGTTTCTCTCAAACTGTCGCAGGCAGAATTCTTTCTTGGACAGCATCTACATTCAGAATAATAGTTATCATCACAGAACTTCTTGTAATGATCGCGTTTCTATCCAGATTCTGGCTTGACGCAAAAATCAACGACCAAAAAGATGAAATTTCAAATAAAAAAGCCGCCATAAGCGCAACGCTTGATTTTGAACGTGAGTTTAGAGATTTGCAATCAAAACTGGAGATATATAAAAATATAACAGATAACAGCCATCAAAAATCAAATTGGTTTAATGAGATAACCTCAAGCCTGCCAGCAGATGTATATCTTACATCTATAAACTACTCTGCCAAAACTGGTCTAAATTTAGAAGGAGTTTCACCTAACGAAGTAAGCATACAGCAATTAATAACAAATATCCAATCCAGGCAATTTTTCAATGATGCATCTTTGTTAAATATAAAAACAAACGAAAAAGACATATCTATTTTAAACTTTGAAATCGGAATAAAAAATTTAACTACTGACAATATTCAAAAGTTATGATACCTGTTTGGAGAAAAAACTACCAAAGATATAGATCTTACTTTTCACACATAATATCTCAGTACAAAAATAGAGACGACCTAATAAATTACCTGGAAATAATCCTGTCCCTAATTGCAATCTCAATATTTTCTCTTTTTGCGTTGAAGCCAACTCTCACAACAATAACTCAACTTATAAAAGAAATCGATACAAACACACAAATTATCAACACAATGGACAAAAAAATACAAAGCATAACACAGGCTCAGATTTTATATGACAGGGAGATGTCCAAGATAAAGCTTGTTTTTGAGTCTGTGCCAACAGGAGCATATCCGGAAACAATAATAAGACAAATTGAAGGTTTGTCTGCCAAGCACAATGTGGCAATTAGCAATATTTCAATCGAGAGATCCTTGATTTTAGGTACAAATAACCAATCAACAGAAAGTAAAGCTGATGAAATAAACTTACCTGAGAACTCTAGCAAAAATGTTTATTATTTGGAAACTACAGTTGTGGCAAAAGTTCCTCTTAATGAATATTTATCCATACAAAATTTTTTATCAGATCTTGAAAAACAAAGATTGCCTTTAATAATTACACAAATAAACACTGCTAGTGTTAAAGACAAGGAAAACAAAAATCTTATGTTGAATATAAAACTATATCTGCCATATACTAAAAATGATAATTTGCCTAAAAAAATAAATTAATATGCAAAAACCCAAACCTCCTAAGCTAGTAGGACTTGTCGTTTTAACAACAATCACTATTGTTTTTTGGGTCTTTTATGGCATTTACTCAACACTAAAAAAAGTATCACCTGTTAATATTCCAGAGGAAATACTAAATCCTCTAAACCCCGGAATCGATCTAGCACTCTTAAACACAATTGCGAGCAAAGAATTTTATCAGAAAGGTGAAACTTTGCCATTAACAAATTCGGTAAATCAAAACTTACTACAAAACAGATCGCAAAAATCTGAGATTAAGCTGAATGAACAATGAAATAATACCATGAAAAATAAAAACCAGTTGGTAGTTTTTTTTGGAGTATTTTTGCTTTTGTTTGGCATTGCTTCAGGAATTACTATGTTGCAACAAAAAGTTGTTTTTAGACTACGCGCCGATCCTAAAACGGAAATCACTCAAGTCTGGGTTACAAACATAAATGAAAATTCTGTAACAATTAGTTGGAAAACACAAGCACCCTCGACTGGGTTTGTTAAATTCAATGATGTAAATTCTGGATCCACGAAAGTTGCCTTACCAAATTACACTAAACCTAAGATTATAAACTCTGTTGAAATAGAATCGCTTAGTGCTTCTAGTTTGTATGAATTTTCTATTTTTGTAAATGGAAATGAATTTAAAAATAAAGCTTGGAATTTCAAAACAGCGCAAAAAGCAAAAGACCAAGTTAAAAGTTACTTTATTAACGGACAAATATTTTCAAAAGACAACGAACCAATAGAAAATGCCGTAATACTAGTTTATGTTTCAGGCAGTAGTCCTCTTTCTACAATCTCAGATTATGAAGGCAAATGGAGTATTGATATTTCTCAAGCACGAACACAAAGCTTATCTAATCATATAGTAATGGATGAACAAAAAACAGTACTAGATATAAAAGTATACGCCTACAATTCTTCTAAAGAAATCAGAACAGTTCCCATTCTTGCGCAGAACATGAATGTGTTTTTGGAATAAAAGCGACGATTTCATGTTGACGCTAAGTTTGTTTTTTGATTATGATTAGATTTGATTAACAATCTTAAGTTTTGTTTTCTTCTTTGTTTAGAATGTAATATATGCAAGGTAACTCTGCCCAAGATTCAAATAACAATAATTTAAGAAATGATTGGTTAAACTTAGAGACTAGCAGTGATGCTAACAATGAAAATACACTGTCCGCGCAAACCGACACAACAAAATCAAGTGCGAATCAACTTTTGACAAATAAAATCGATAATCTAAAAGATAAAACTTTATCTGAACAATCACAAACTTTACCAAGTGATTTACTAAATGAACTGCCAACGCAATCTCCAAACAGCTTTTCAAGTGATTTGCAAACGCAAAATGGCTTTCAAAGTGTAATAAAATCTCCCCACACTCCCAAAAAATATGGAGGGATAAAAATAGTCGCCACAATTTTAGGGGTAGTACTTATGATAGGAGCTATAGGAACTAGTGTAATTTTAGTGCAAAAACAACAATTAAACATAGGTAGCGCTTGGGATTGTTCGAAATACAAGTTTAATGTCTCACGTACAGGAGTAGTAACCGTTCAAAACGGTTCTAGATACAATGAACGCCCTCAACAAGCTCAAGTCTATATAAATAACACCCTAGTTTCAACTCTATCAGTCCCCGAACTAAATTCAGGACAAGGAGCCACAATAGGAACCGTTAGCGTTCCGTCACAACAAGGATTTACTTGGAAAGTGCGTGGGACTATTGATTGCCAAAACGAAGGAAATTATCAAGCCGAGACAACACCGCCAGTCACTATCTCAGCTTCTTGCAATAACGTTGTTGCTTATGACAAAAATTGGCAACAATTGAATATGCAACAACTCTCACAACTTAAAGCTGGAGATGTTGTTAGATTTAGTGTAGGTGGAACAACTACATCTGGAAATTTTGACAAAGCAAGGTTCACAATAAACGGTGTGCAAAAACCAGAAACAACTAATTTAAGACCTAATACTTCCGAGTTTTATTATGAATACACAATTCCGTCTAACACAACAAATTTTGAAGTAAAAGCGGAAATTCATCACAGTCAATTAGGATGGTTATGAAAAAATTACCAGTAAATAAAATTGTTACAGCGCTTGTTGTTTCGGCAACCATAATTCTTTCGGTGGTAGCAATTTTTACCGCTATAAAACTGTATCAATCCAGAAACACATCTATTGCTCCAACAGCGCCTGAAAAGTCAAGCGCCCATACCGGACCACTTGAGATAACACCAAAATCAGGAAATTGGAATCACCCTGAAAGTTTTATCGTTAAAAACAAGTCCGATAAGCCTGTAGATTTAGAATGGTTTTTAGACTGTTGGGATGAATCTGTTTGTCAAGATATTTCAGGAACAGAAAAACTTAATCCAGGAGCAAGTATTGAAAAAGGATTGGGTTTGATTTGCGCAAAATGGCAGTTAGATTTAGAAATAAAAAGTTTAGGTGTATCATGGGGAGGCGTTTCTGAGAAAAAAGAAGATTGCAACAATAACGTAGTTCGTAGACAATGCGAAAAGCTAGTGTTTACAGTCAGCACCGCTACGTTAACTCCAACACATACAAAGACTCCAACATTAACACCAACTAAAACTAAGACTCCAACCCCAACACACACTGCCACTCCAACATTAACACCAACTAATACCCTAACTCCAACACATACAACAACTGCTACAATTACCAACTCTCCAACTGCAACACCAACTAACACCACCAGTCCAACACAAACTGCAACAATTACATCCACTTCAACTCCAACAAACACAATCGTTCAAAATACCGCAACTGCCACACCAACTCCAACACAAGCAGCTTTGCCTGATGCCGGAACTCCAACGCTAACTTTGCTCATTGTTTCACTTGGTGTTTTTGTGCTTCTGTTTGCATTTATTTTGGCTTTATAATTTAATACAATTTTTTTTCTCAAGAATAGCTAATTTCGTGCAATACGTATTAAGTATTAATTCCTTGCTTCCAAAAGAATGAGGGAAAAATTAATTAACCATTTCAAAAGTAGAAAATTAGATTTGTTGATTATTTTTTTCGCCTTTATTTTCTCCACCTTTTTTTATTGGAAAACTTTCTACATCAAAGATAATCAAATGTTTATAGCAACAAAAATTTGGAGCGATTTTGGAGCAACACTTCCTGTTGCCAGATCTTTTTCATACGGCTTTAATTTCCCGCCACAATATCCACATTTCGCACACGAACCAATACGCTATCATTTTTTGTTTTATCTCTTTGTTGGATTATTGGAAAAATATGGAATAAGATTAGATTATGCTCTCAACACCTTAAGCGCTATAGGGATGACTTTGTTAATATATTTTATTTACAAAGGCGGAGAAGTCTTATTTAAAAATAAAGTTATTGGGATTTTATCTTTGCTTTTTTTTATTTTCAACGGATCTTTTGGTTTTTTGGAATACTTCAAAGCCAATGGAATAAACATAAGCTCAATACTTCAAATTCCATCAAATCAAAATTTCACATCATTTGGCCCTTATGATGAGAAGATAGTTTCGGCTTTTTGGAGTCTAAACATCTACACAAATCAACGACATCTGGCGCTTGGCTACGCAATATTTCTAGGAATATTTTTATATCTTTATCATCGAATAGTTAAACACAAATCAATCTCTTACAATGCGGCTTTAATAATCGGAATACTAGTGGGATTTATACCTTTTTTACATCTTGCTGTATATGCAATGATTGGAGTGGCAGTACTTTTATTTTTCCTCATTTTCAGTCACACAAGAAAACAACTTTTTCTAATGGGTTTTGTAGCAATAATTTTGGCTCTGCCACAATTTATTTATATGGGAAGCTCCAGAGTAGAATCTGAATTGATAAAAATCGGTTATTTGGCAAAAAACATATCCGAAATACCTTACTATTGGTTACTCAATCTTGGACTTTTAATAGTTTTTATACCAATTGGATTTTTACTTGCAAACAAAAATCAGAAAAAAGCATTTTTGGTTTTTCTGACCTTTTTTATAATTGCAAACACATTCAGATTGTCTCCTGAAATTGCCGCAAATCATAAGTTTATAAATATGTTTGTAATCGGAATGAACTGGTTTCTAGCATTTTCAATAATTACACTATGGGGAAAATTTCTAATGTCTAAGCTAATCTTAACCATTTCAATACTTTTTTTAACATTAACAGGAATCATAGACTTATTCCCAATAATAAATGACAAATATGTAACTATCGACGATATACCCAAAAACAAAATCGCCAATTTCATAGACAAAAACACCCCCAAAGATGCTATTTTTTTAAATTCTTCTTTCACTTTTCATCCCGCATTAATAGCAGGCAGGAAAATCTTTTTAGGTTGGCCATATTACGCATGGTCAGCAGGATATGACACTGAACACAGGAACAAAATATTTACAAAAATGTACACTTCCACAAATAAGTTTGATTTTTGTAAAATGGCTATAGAAAACAATATAGATTATGTAACAGTTGAAGATACAAAAGGAGACACAAATTTGCCTGCTATAAACACAGAATTTTTAAAAAACAACTTCAAGTTAATGTATGAAGACATTAAAGAAAATTATTCTATCTTTTCCATAAAAGACAATTGTGCATAAATATGAACACGCAAGAAATATTATCTATTTTTTATTGGTATCTAACACTTCTTGGTATTGGCTTGATAAGTCTGCCTTTTACTTTTTTATTGTTTAATAAATTCACTTCAAAAGGATATGCGTTTACCAAAACAGTTGGAATAATATTAACAAGTTACATATGTTTTTTGCTAACAAGTTATAAATTGCTGTCCTTTGATAAACTGTCAACTTTTTTTGCAATATTTCTATGGATTTTGATAAATGTATTCATTTTTTATAAAGCACACAAAAATATTAAGAAAACGATTCAAAGTTCTATTTTTTCAATTTTTTTAATTGAACTTTTGTTTCTTGCAAGTTTTATATCTTGGACAATTGTTAGATCTTATCAACCATCCATTGAGGGACTAGAAAAATTCATGGATTTTGGTTTCGTAAACAGCACACTGCGATCCGAATACTTGCCACCAAAAGATATGTGGCTCTCTGGGCATACAATAAACTATTACTGGTATGGTCATTATGTTACTGCATTTTTGATCAAAATCTCGGGAATCAATTCTGGCATTGGATATAACTTAATGCTTGCGACAATATTTGGTCTTTCACTCACAGGAATTTTTAACATTGTATCAACACTCATAAAAAAAACAGGAATTGCAACTAAAAGAAAAATTTTCTTGGGAGGCATAATATCCGCGCTTGGAGTAGTCTTGGCAGGAAATTTTCACACTCCATATATGCTTTGGAAAAATAACTTTGAAAATTATTGGTATCCGGACGCCACAAGATTTATAGGTTACAATCCTGAAACAAATGATAAAACCATTCACGAATTTCCACTTTACTCATTTGTAGTGTCAGACCTGCATGCTCATTTGATAAATCTTCCTTTTGCAATTTTATACATCGCTCTATTGTCCCGTTTTTTGTTAGAAAAAGATTCTTATTCTAATATCAAAATTTTTGTGCCACTGGGATTTGTTTTGGGAATTATGTTTATGACAAATTCATGGGATTTTGGCAATTATGCTATTACAACAGCCTGCGTAATTGGACTTGTCAGTTTGTTTAAAGAAGGTATAAATCTAAAATTGATTTCAAAGATAGTCATGAATGCTGTGATAACAATAATAACAGCATTGATTGTAACCTTTCCATTTTTGACAAATTTTGAATCAATTGCGCAAGGTGTAGATTTTGTTAAAGCACAAACACCCCTCTGGCAACTTTTGATTTTATGGGGATATCCGCTTTGTATTACTTTAATATTTTTAATTGCTCTAATCCCTAAGCAAGATAAAACCAACAAGGTAGATGTCTTTGTCATTGCCCTGCTTACCGCGGGTTGGATTTTGATACTTTTGCCGGAAATCATATATGTAAAAGACATATATGGAACTGATCATCACCGAGCAAATACTATGTTTAAACTAACCTATCAAGCATTTGTGCTTTTTTATTTATCCTCTGGATATGCGTTTATAAGAGCAATTGCTCTTCAAAGATCATTCCTTGTTAAGTTAACTTTTAGCTTTCTAATTACAATTCTTATTGCTTTAGTATTTATATACCCTTACCATGCAATCAAAACATATTACAATGACTTCAAAAAACAATCTTCATTACGCGGAGACAACTGGCTAAAGGAGGAAGATCCAGAGTCTTACTACTTAATTGAGTGGATAAACAAAAATTTAAAAGATAAGAATGCTATCTTATTGGAAGCATCAGGCGATAGCTACACTAAATACAATGTTGTTTCAGCATATACAGGAATACCAACAGTTTTGGGATGGTTCGTACATCAATGGCTCTGGCGTGGATCACCTCTTATTCCGCAACAAAGAGCAGACGATGTCCGAGAAATATACGTAACATCTGACATACAAAAAGCAAAAACACTTCTTAAAAAATACGCGGTCACACACGTAATTGTCAGCATCAAAGAAAGAGAAAGATACACAAATGTAATGGAAGAAAAATTTGCAATTTTGGGAGAGAAAATATATGAAAACGGCAACACCTCGTTATATAAAATAACAAAAAACTTATAAATTTAATTTTTTGAATACAGTATAGAATCAACCCATTCTTGAACTTTCTGCCAGTTGCCACCAATAGGCAAGATAACATATAAATTGTCATATTTAGGCGAGTAATTTGGAACAAATAGAAAATCCCGTGGGATTACATAACTTTTAGATATGCCTTTGTTGTCATACAAACGCCTTGCGACAATAGCTAGTCCAGACAAAGGAATATCTGTTTGCACCACAGATAAAGCTGTTTCTTTTATTTCAACTAATTTATCTTTGGAAAAGAGAATTTCTCTGGTAAGAATTTTTTTTATAAACGCATCTACCACTAATTGTTGGCGAGCGCCTCTCGCAAAGTCAGTTCCTTCTTCTCCTTTGGCATATCTAGACCTTGCAAACTTCAAAGCCGTTTCCCCATCCATGTGTGTTAAACCCTTTTCAAACCTAATCGTCTCATGTCTGCATGATAAAGTAGGATCACCCCCGCACAAGTCGTTTTCACGGCCCGGAATCGGGAAATGATTATCAGTAAATGAATTTGCCACCTCAACTTCTATGCCACCAACCACATCTATCAACTTCTTAAAACCTGAAAAATCCACCAAAGCATAGTAGTGTATTTTCTCTCCAACTATTCCTGAAACCAATGATTTGACCAAATATATTCCACCCCCTTGCTCTTTATCATTCCCTTGCATATAAACGCTATTTATTTTCCCTTTAGGATCAGTAATCCATATATCACGAGGTATCGATATTAATACAATGGAAGAATCAGAATGATTTATAGACATAAAAATAATTGTGTCTGTTAATTCAGGAGCATTATGCCCTTCTCCACCTTTTCCTAAAATCAAAACATTTGTCCTACCTTCGGTGGACAGTATCTTATGAGGTGGTGTCATTAGAAAATCTACAAACAGGGAAGAATAAAATGGAATTTGAAGATGCGTCAAAGTATTCTGAACAAAAATAAATGAAAAATATAAAACCAAAATAAAAGCGCCAACAAACAAAATTTTAATCCAAATTATGTTTTTCAAAAAAACTTTTTTCAATCGTAAAATAAAAAATGATTTATCCTTAAATACAAAATTCTGTTTTTTGTTTTTATCTCTAGAAAAACCCGAATTTTTATTTAAATTTTTATTTAATCCAATTTGAGATTTGCTATGAACAATCAGTTTATCTTTTTTCTTTGACATAGTAATCTAGATTGTACTTGATTTAAATAATGACAAACAACTTAATCCAAAATCTAAACAATGAACAAATTCAAGCAGTAACATACGAAGGACAACATCTTCTGGTCCTGGCAGGAGCGGGTAGTGGGAAAACCAAAGTTCTTACACACAGAGCAGCATGGTTTGTGAGCGAAAAAAAAATCAATCCAAATAACATCCTCTTGCTTACTTTCACCAACAAAGCCGCTGATGAAATGAAACAAAGAATTGTCTCAATAGTTGGAACATATCCTTTTTTTGCTGGAACATTCCACTCGTTTTGCGCAAAAGTGCTAAGGAAAAACGGCAGGTTAATTGGAATATCGCCTAATTTTCTAATCTATGACGAAGACGATCAAAAAGATGCAATAAAAGAAATTTTGGAAAACCTAAAAATTTCAAACGATTCTTACAAACCAAGTTCAATTGCGACAGCTATATCCGACGCCAAGAATCAAATGATTAAGCCTATTGAATATGCGGAGTTTGCTTATGGAGACTGGCAAGAAACAATCTCCAAAGTATATTTGGCATATGAAAACTATCTCAAAAACGCAATGGCTTTAGATTTTGACGATCTTTTAATAAAAACTGTTGAACTTTTTGAAAACTACCCTAACATATTATCCAAGTGGCAGGAACAATTGACAAACATTTTGATCGATGAATGGCAAGACACAAATAAAATTCAATACAAAATAGTTAAAATTTTGGCAGGAAATCAAACTAATTTGACAGCAGTAGGCGATCCAAGCCAATCAATTTATAGTTGGAGAGGAGCCGATTATCGGAATATCAATTATCTTATCAAAGATTTTCCAAGTATAAATATTATCAATCTAGAACAAAACTATAGATCAACAGAAACAATTCTAAAAGCGGCAAACCAAATCATCAAAAAAAACACATCTCATAGGGTGCTTGAACTTTGGACAAACAAAGGCAAAGGAGAAAAGATAAAAGTTTACTGCGCGACAAATGAACTGGATGAAGCAAAATATATCACAAATCAAGTCAGACAACTTTCAAAAGAAGGTATAAAATATGGAGAAATTGCAATCCTGTATAGAACAAATGCGCAATCGCGAGTTTTAGAAGAAGCCTTTTTGCACGCTAATTTACCATACACACTAATTGGCGGAATAAGATTTTACTCAAGAAAAGAAATAAAAGACATTCTTTCTTATCTAAGACTTCTGGCAAACGACCAAGATAGCGTGTCTCAGAAAAGAGTGCAGAAATTAGGCAAAAGAGCCTATCAAAAATTTTTAGATTACAAAAACCAAAATTTTGAAAAGATAAATCAACTAACAACAATACAACTCTTAGACGATGTTATTCACACAACTAACTATTTATCAAAATTTGCTCGCGATACACAAGAAAACATGCAAAGACTGGAAAACATTAAAGAACTTAAATCAGTGGCAACAGAGTTTCCAAATCTGTTTGATTTCCTCGAAAGTGTTTCTTTAATCGAAGCGCAACAGGAAGCAACAAATTCCGATGAACATCTTTTGAAAAACAAAGTTAATTTAATGACGCTCCACGCGGCAAAAGGACTTGAATTTGAAGTTGTTTTTATTGTTGGAATGGAAGAAGGAATATTTCCACACTCAAAATCTATCTTTGACTCAGTAGAGATTGAAGAAGAAAGACGACTTGCGTACGTTGGGATAACACGAGCCAAAAGCAAACTTTATTTATCTTACGCTTTAAAAAGACTTTTCTTTGGACAAAAGCAATCTAATCCGCCTTCAAGATTTCTTACGGACATCCCCGAAAATCTGGTGGAAAGCATAAATATTACAAACACTAACAATTATCAGAATCTAACTAAAACAGAGGGCTATTGGGACAGTAATGAATTTTAATTAAAAATAAATATCTAAATAAAATAACCAATAAAAAACAATAACTAAAATTAAAAAATTGATTGAATGAAAAGTTTAAAAAATTTAAACAAAAACAAATTTAACAAAATCGCAACTCACCCGGTACAATCTTGGGAATGGGGAGAATTTAGAAAAAAATGGGGGAATGAAGTAATAAGATTTTCTTTTGGACAAATCACTTTGCACAAAATCCCCTTTACGTCATATAAGGTCGCGGTCTTTAGCAAAGGACCAAAACCCACATTAACAATGCTTAGAGAATTAAAAGACTACGCTGTTAAAAATAATGTCATATTTGTAAAACTTGAACCAAATGTAGTAAAAAATAAAAGAGATATAAAACTTCTAAAAGATTTTGGAGCAGTTCATGGGAAAACGCTTTTCACTCCAAGCACTTTTTGGATTGATTTAACTAAATCAGAAGAAGAATTGCTAAAAAGTTTCCATCCGAAAACTAGATATAACATCAGACTTGCCCAAAAGAAAGGAGTACTAGTAAAAGAAGACTCGAGTCAAGATGCCTTCGAAAAATACTGGGAATTAATGGAGGAAACAACCAAACGGCAAGGATTTTATGCGCACACAAAAAGGTATCACCAATTAATGTGGCAAAAACTTAGTCAAGCAGGCATTGCTCATTTGCTAACTGCTACTTATAAAAAAGAAATAATAGCCGCTTGGATTTTGTTTGTTTGGAAAGATTTTCTCTACTATCCATACGGCGCATCAAGCGAAAAGCACAAAAACGCAATGGCATCAAATCTGATGATGTGGGAAGCAATCAGATACGGTAAAAAATTGGGTTTAAAAAAATTTGATCTCTGGGGAAAAGAAGAAGGCAAAGGCTTTACAAAATTTAAAAAAGGCTATAATCCACAAGTGGTAGAATTCATAGGAACATGGGATTTGCCAACATCTTGGCTTTATATACCATATACAATTGCGGAAAAAGCGAGATGGTTTTTTTTAAGACTAAGAGCACGGCAATTATGAACAGGAAAACAAATTATTTATCGTCAAACTTGTGATCGTTTGCACAATTTAACAAACTAAAAATTTACAAATTGTGTATTTTAATTTGATCTGCAGATTTTATATAAACTGCTGGTTCTTGGTGATAAGTGGATAGTTCACCAGTTATAGAAATTTTCTGCCCCGGAGTTATCCAATCTTTATTTTTGTCTGTAGGTAAAAACACCCAATCCTTTCTGTGAATAATTGCCTGTGGGGTATTGTAAGAAACCACACTTGGACGAATTTGAATTTGACTACCATTATTGTGGACATAAGCAACTTCATAAGTTACTTCGATGTTTTCAGCAACTGGATTATTTATAACAGAAAAATTAACATCGTCTTTGGACGAATATTCGCCCAAAGTTTGCAATTCTCCTGCTCTTATTGCCATTATCGAAGCGTCAATATTTCTAACTATAATGTAACCATTGCTTACAATCACGTAAGGATTTATGTTCCAACCCGATGTATCTTGATAGTTTTGGGTCTTGTGGAAATAAAAACCTGGTGGGAATATCCTTCCCATAGCACACCCTCCACGACCTTCGCCTAACATTTCTTTTGAACAATAATGGCTCGGAGATGCTTTGCAATCACAACTTGTTTCTTGATCTATAACAAAAGGAGTATAAATGCTTTTGATTGGATTGTTCCAAGTCGCGCCAAGTCCATTTCTTCTGTCAACTATTGTTGCTCCTTCAAGCACAGAATACCAGTTTGAATGAAAAACTGTGCTACCTGACCCGCTCATAAATCCATGTTCGTCCCCTCGTGTAATATAGTAAAAGTCCACATATCTTAATTCTCCTGCTTGGCAAGGCCTCGTATTAGAATCACAACCTATAATCTTCCCAGAATTATTTAAAACCATCTCCCCGACTGTCGTATCATCTCTATTTCCACAAAAAATCTGAGGACCCCCAGCTAAATGGCATACCTTTGAAGTAGAGAAAAGCAAATAAGCAACTTGCTGGCCATCAGGCAATGTGCGAATTGCAGGCATAGGACCATGGTTTAAATAACCATTCATGAAACCACTGCTTTTAACAAGAGGAATAAAGGCTTCTTTGCCAGTATCCAAATTTAAAGCGTAAACAGGTTGCAGTTTTTTATGAATAGTAAATAAAGATCTAATTCCTTGATTATCTGGAGGAGATTGCTCCCTACCGGAAGGAATAGGGAACTCCGGATCGTCATAATACTTGCCAAAATCCCAAGAATCCTGATAAGTCATTCTCAATCGCACCATGACTATGCCTTCGTTATCTGCTATCACTGGCCAACCAAACCTATATTCTACACATTCTTCACCAGACCAGACAGCCGTTTGCCCAGCTCCAATACATCTATACGTATTTGGCGTGTTAAATACCCATTCTAATTCTCCCGTATCCTCTTTGACAGCTCTAACCTTTAAATCAGGATCCGAAGCGTAAATTAACAATTTCCGAGTTGCAGAATAAGAAGCGGTTGTTACTTGCTTTATTCCACTTCCAGGGTTAAACACCCATCCACCATCTTGGGTACTTGAAGACATTTTTTGTTTATTTATTTTATGTAGTTTGCCATCTGTTGAAGTTATGTAAACAAAATCTCCAACCAAAAGTGGTGAGGTCTCAAGAAGAGAATTAGCATTATAAGATTGCAAAACTTGCCCATTGCCTGATGAAACTCGATAAAGACTTGTTCCACTTGTTACAAACAC
>JANWVB010000039.1 GCA_025057695.1 Patescibacteria group bacterium | reverse complement strand
GGTCCGGCTGTGGAATTTGAACTTGAACTAGAAGGTGGTGTTGGTGCTTATGCTATTTCTTATATTGGATTTACTTCACATCGTTATGGCCCCATTTTAGATAGCGGTATAAATTCAAATGATTTCCAGAAAATTATAAATGACTTAAATAATCCTGAGGGTCATTTTAGCAGACTGAGGTCTTTAAAGTCCTGAGGATTAAGGATATTGTATTTAGTAATTTTGCTTGTAAATTAGTTAGTTTCGTTATTTCCTTGACTAAGTGCGGCAACCGCCGCCACGCTATCATCGCTTTTTGCAAATCGCATTAGAATAACTCCCTGTGTCGATCGCCCAAGTTCAGGGATATCTTTTATTGGAAGTTTGATTACAACTCCTGCTTTGCTTGTTATGACTACTTGTTCAGTGTCTTGAGTAATCATTACTTCAGCGGCAAGCGGTCCTGTTTTTGCTGATATAGTAGCTACCCTTACACCCTTTCCTGCTCGTTTTTGAACAGGAAAAAGATTAATAGGTGTTCTCTTGCCCATTCCTTTTTCGGAGATTGTCATGATTTGTCGGTATAGTTTTACTCTTTTGTCGTCTGATGTTGGTTCAACTGAAGGAAAGATCTCCATTCCTATGACTGAATCGTTTTCTGAAAGAGATATGCCTGTTACTCCTGATGTGCTTCTGCCCATTGGACGCACGTTTGATTCAGGAAATCTTATAGATTGACCTAGTTTTGTAATCATTAGAATATGATCTTCTCCGCTTGTTTCGTGCACAGAAACAAGTGAATCGTTTTGATCAAGTTTAATTGCTATAAGTCCACTTGCGCGCATATTTGCAAATTCTGATATTGCCGTTTTTTTGATTGTTCCTTTTTTTGTTGCCATTACAAGATATCTACCTTTTTCGTTAAGTGGCAGAATTGACATTATTTTTTCTCCTTGTTCCAGATTGATGATATTTACAATTGCTTGTCCTTTGGATTGACGCGATCCTTCGGCAATTTCCCATGCTTTTGCTCCATAAACTTTTCCTTTGTCTGTGAAAAACAAAATTGTGTCGTGGCTTGTCGCAGAGATTAGGTGTTCAATTTCGTCTTCTTCTTTCGTTGTCATTCCTGTTACTCCTTTACCGCCTCTTGCTTGCGATCTATAAGTGGCTCGCGGAACTCGCTTTATATAGCCTGTTTTAGTAACAGTAATGAGCACTTCTTCCTTGGGGACTAGATCCTGTTCAGAAAATTCACCTATTTTGGATTTATATATTCTTGTTTTTCTCTCATCTTTGTACTTCTCTTTTATTTCAGATGATTCACTGGCAATGATTTCTAGTACTTGTGTTGGATTTTCTAAAGTTGCCACTAATTTGTCTATTAATTTTTTAATTTCATTGTATTCATTCTCAATTTTCTCTCGTTCCAAAGCCGCAAGTCTTCTAAGTTGCATATCCAAGATAGCTGTGGCTTGGATTTCTGAAAATCCAAATTTGGCAATCAAATTTACTTTTGCATCTTCTTGCGTTTGAGATGATCGAATTGTTTGAATTACTTCGTCTAAGTGATCTAAAGCGATTTTGTAGCCTTCTAATATATGAGATCTTTTTTTCGCTTCTGTCAGATCAAAAATTGTTCGTCTTGTTACTACTTTTTGTCGGTGTTTGATGTATTCAACCAAAATCTGTTTGAGATTTAGAGTATGAGGGACTCCGTCCACAAGAGCGACAAAATTAGCCGGAAATGTGGTTTGAAGTTTAGTATGTTTATAAATATTATTTAGGACTGATTTGGGTTTTGCGTCTCGTTTCAGGTCAATTGCGATGCGAAGCCCTTCTTTGTCAGATTCGTCTCTTAAGTCAGCAATGCCAACTATTTTTTTGTCTTTCGCAAGATTGGCAATTGTTGCCACAAGATCGGCTTTGTTGACTTGATATGGTATTTCAGAGATTATAATTTGCGTTTTGCCTTTTTGTCCCTCCACAATTTCTGCTATTCCCCGCACTACAATTTTGCCTCTTCCTGTAGCGTAAACATCTTTTAAGCTTGCCGCATCGTAAATAGCCCCTCCAGTTGGGAAGTCAGGTCCCTTGATAATTTCCATTAATTCGTCAATAGTTATGTCTGATTCAAAGCTGACACTATCGGCGCTAATTGTATTTGTTTTTTGTCCTTTCCCTTCCGCAATCAGGTTTATTTTTTGGATTGCGTTTTCTATTTCTTCTTTGTAAGTTTGTTCATTAACTACTACCCTACCCTTTTTAATGGTTTCAATTATGGCTGTGCAGACTTCTTTTAAATTATGAGTTGGTATTTTTGTTGCCATGCCAACGGCGATGCCTTCTTCTCCCTTGAGTAACAAATTGGGAATTTTTGCCGGAAGGTATAGAGGTTCCACATCGGAGTCGTCATAAGTTGGCACGAAATCAACCGTATCTTTTTCTATATCCGCGATCATTTCCATTGCTATTGGTTTAAGTTTTGCTTCGGTATAACGGTCTGCCGCTGGTGGATCTCCATCAACCGATCCAAAATTTCCCTGTCCCCAAACAAGTGGATAGCGAAGAGAAAAATCTTGCGCGAGTCTAACTAATGCGTCATAAATTGCCATATTCCCGTGAGGGTGGTATTTGCCCATTGTCTCTCCCACTATCTTGGCGCATTTTATGAATTTTGCTTGTGGAGTCAGATTCATCTGGCTCATCGCGTACAGGATTCTTCTATGCACAGGTTTTAGTCCATCTCGCACATCCGGAAGCGCCCGTGCCACTATAACACTCATTGCGTAATCCAAGTAGGACTTTTGCATTTCTTCCACAATCTTTGTGGGGATAATCTTGCCGATAGACATAGAAAATTAATTTTTTTAATTCAAGTTTTGTTGAAAAAAATTAAGCTATTTAGCCGCCAAACATCAGACATTGTAGAGTGTTTGATTTATTTTATCAAGCAAAGCGTGCCAAGAAGCGTTATTTTTTAAAATGGCGTTGGTATCTTGCTATACTTTCTTTGACTGTTTTTATCGCTTTTTCTTTTGTTTGCCATCCTGTCACTTTAACCCATTTGCCCGGCTCGATGGTTTTATAATTTTCGTAGAAGTGCTTGATTTTGTTTTTTAGCGCTTCCGGTAAATTTTTGATATCATCAATTTCAGCATAAACTGGATCAACTTTTGCTTTTGGCAAAGCGATTAATTTAGCGTCTTTTCCTTCTTCGTCTTCTGTTGCAAGCATACCAATTACTCGACATTCAACAAGAGTACCTGTTGATATTGGTTGACTTGCAATCACCACTATATCAAGCGGGTCTTCGTCTTCGCTCCATGTGCCTGGGATAAAACCATAATTAAAAGGATATGTAAAAGCTGTGTACAAAAACCTATCGGCGGAGATTATGCCAAGTTCCTTATTGTACTCATATTTTATTTGACTTCCCACTGGTATTTCAATTACTACATTTACCAGTTTTTCTGGATCGCCTGCGGGGATATCGTGGAGCAAATTCATACAAGCTATTATAAAACAAAAATAAAAACTTTGGCAATTATGAATGCATAGGCATATTACAAAAATGATTCTTTCGCATAAATAAGATAATTTTAAACATCCAAATTTGCCAGTTTTGCGTGTGTTTGGATGAATTTTTTGCGTGGCAGGACATCCTCGCCCATAAGCATGGTAAATATTCTATCTGCTTCTTCAGCGTCTTCGACACTTACTTGTTTTAGAATTCTTGTTTCGGGATTCATAGTTGTTTCCCAAAGTTCTTCCGCGTTCATTTCTCCTAAGCCCTTGTACCTTTGAATAGAATATTTTGTTTCTCCAAGGGATTTAACATATTCATCCTTTTCTTCGTCTGTATAAACATATTTAACTGTTTTGCCATGTGTTATTTTGTAAAGCGGCGGCATTGCTATGTAAACATGTCCATTTTTTACAATTTCTGTAAGGTGTCGGTACAAAAATGTAAGATGCAAGCATTTTATGTGGCTTCCATCTACATCTGCGTCGGCCATGATTATAATCCTATGGTATCTGAGTTTTGATATATCAAACTGATCCCCTATTCCTGTGCCAATTGCAATAACCAAGTCTTTGAATTTATCCGATGAAATGACTTGATCAAGTCTTGCTCTTTCAGTATTTAACACTTTGCCAAAGAGTGGAAGTATTGCCTGTGTTTTTCTGTCTCGTCCAGATTTTGCCGACCCGCCTGCCGAGTCTCCTTCTACCACATAAAGTTCCGAATTTTTAGGATCTCTTGATTGGCAATCCCACAGTTTCCCAGGTAAGGTTGCACCTTCTAACGCTCCTTTTCTTAAAACTGCGTCCTTTGCGGCTCGTGCGGCCAAGCGAGCTTTAGCGGCTAAAAAAACTTTTTCCAATATTGCTTTTGCGTCGTTTGGATGTTCTTCAAGATACATGTCCAAACCTTCTTTTACAGAGGATGCCACAAAACCTTGAATCTCCGGGTTATTTAGTTTGGCTTTTGTTTGGGATTCGAATTGCAAGTTATCAGATGGCATTTTTACATAAACAATTGCAGATAAGCCTTCTTTTAGATCTTCGCCAGTCAATCCACCGCCGCTTTTATCATTTAATTTGTCCAAAAGACCCATCTTTTTAGCGTAGTCAGTGACTGATCTTGTTAATGCCACCCTAAAACCTGTCACATGCGTTCCGCCATCTACTGTGTGGATGCTGTTTACGTAGCCTTTCACATTTTCGTTGTAGGTGTCTGTGTATTGCATTGCCACTTCAAGAATTATGTTTGCGGATTCATTTTCTTTTCTGATGTATATTACATCTGAAATTTTATTCTTTCCGCGATTTGTATGTGATATCAAAGATTTAATTCCGCCTTCAAAGTAATAATGGCATTCTTCGTCGGATCTTTCATCATAGAAATGAAAAGACAATCCGGGAACTAAATATGCTCTGTCTTTGATTAAGTTTTTTATTTTATCGTTGTCAAAATTAACTGTTTGAAAGATGGTTTTATCGGGAATAAAAGTGGTTATTGTGCCTGTTGTGTTTTCACCCAATTTTATTTTCCATTCCTTTGGCAACCATTTATCTAATTGACTTTGGTTGGCTTCCTGAACTGAATTTTTAGGCTTGCCTGTTTCATATTCTTGATAGTAAGCCTTATTGTTGCGCAAAACTACTACCCTACAAAATGTTGATAAGGCATTGACTACAGAAGCGCCTACTCCATGGAGCCCTCCTGAAAACTTGTATGCCCCACTTCCGAATTTACCTCCTGCGTGCAATTTTGTCATTGCAATTTCTAATGCTGAAACGCCTGAAGAATGTATATCAACAGGTATTCCTCGCCCGTTATCGCGCACAGTTGCCGAGCCATCTTTTCCTATTCTGATCCAGACATCTTTGGCAACGCCCGCAAAGCTTTCGTCAACTGAATTGTCAATAATTTCTCTTAATGATTCATGAAGTCCTCTTGAATCAGTGGAACCAATATACATTCCTGGACGTTTTCTTACTGGTTCAAGACCTTCCAAGACTTGTATTTGACTGGCGTTGTAGTTTGAATTTTCCATACAGTTTATTTTAGATTATTTTTTTTGATTTTTGATTGCGATTTTACTTAAACCTTTTAAGTTATGTCTGTGGCAGTTTATATGAGACGGTCCTTAAAAAGCAAATCTAAGCGCTAATTTTCTTTAGTTTGACTAAGTGAGATTGTCATTTGCGACAAATGCAAAAACAAATTTCCATTTAGCATAATATTTCTTTTTGCTTTTTGCACGATTTCTATATCTCTTGCGATTTTCAGACTAGGATTTTTGAGCAAACTTTGATGTTGCAATTCTAGAACATCATCCAAAAATTCAATTGTTTCATTTCTGCCCTTTAAGCTGTTAATTATATTTAATTTTTCTTGAAGTGAAACCGAGAAATATTTTTTTAATAAAGATAGGTCTTTTTTAGAGTTGTTTTTATTGCCAATATATATAACCTGACACCTTGAAATTATTGTTGGCAATAGGTTGCTTTCGTTTAATGCATGCAAGGCGAAGTATGTATTTTTTTGTGGCTCTTCTAGATCTTTTAGAAAAGCTTGAAGCGCTTCGTTAGAAGCATTTTGGATATTTGCTATTGAGATGATTATGTTTTTGTTTTGAGACAACTTAACAAAGGCGCTTATAGAACGAGTGTCTTTGATGCTTTCTAATTGCATAGGATAGACAGTAGCCAAGATTTGCTTTGCAAGCTTGTGAACTGCGCTTTCGAAGTTATCTATATGTCCAACAAAAAGATATGCGTGCATGTTTTTACGTATAGTTTTTACTAACAAATAATTTTAAGATTTAATTGCTTTTATTTCTTGAATGCTTTTTTATTTTTGACAATAATAAATTGTTTATGCCCAACACCTCAACTGCCAACCCCATGCAAGCACAAGACTCTTCAGTCAAGACTTTAGCTGACATACTTTTAAATCATGGAGTTTTTGATCAAACGCGTGCAAAGCAAGTAAAACTTTTGGAGGTCCAAACTGGGAGAAGTCAGGAAGAAATAATTAAATCCCAAAATCTTGCAGATGAAAGCGCTATAACAAAAGCAAAGGCGGAGCTTTACAACATTCCTTACATTGATCTTACTTCTGTCCCTATTTCACCAGAAGCATTAGCTCTTATCACGCAAGATGTCGCTAGCAGATTTAGAGTGTTCCCTGTTTCTGTGGACAAGTCCGCTAAGCAATTTACAGTTGCAATGGCTAATCCGCTTGATCTTGGTGCTATTGAGTTCATAGAGCAAAAAACAGGAATGTTAATTAAGCCTTTTGCCGCAGATCCCACAAAAGTTGATTTGATGATTTCTACTTCTTACAGTTCTACATTGGCACGTGAAGTTTCTGAAGCTTTAAAAGATGTTACTGGAACTGGTCCAAGGGTTCGCACGCTTGATGCCACACGCGTTGGCGTGATCCGCGAAGAAAAAGTTGGCGAAATTGTCACGCATATTCTTAGCTATTCGATTAAAGCTCGAGCTTCCGATATTCATATTGAACCACAAGAGCGTTCAACGCGAGTGAGATATAGAATTGATGGAATACTACAAGAGAGTCTCACAATTCCTCGCGAGCTTCATGAGGCTTTGATTTCTCGCATAAAAATATTATCCGATATGAAAATTGACGAGAAGCGAGTTCCACAAGATGGAAGGTTTAATTTCAAGTTTGAGGATCAGGAAGTAGATTTGCGTGTTTCTACTTTACCTACCGCTCTTGGAGAAAAAGTGGTTATGAGACTTCTTAAAAAAACAGGTGGAGTTCCTGATTTACCTGAATTAGGGTTTCGCGGTTTGGCTTTAAAAAATTTGCAAGAAGCAATACTTAGGCCGCATGGCATTATTTTAATAACAGGGCCTACTGGTTCGGGAAAGACAACTACTTTGTACTCAATTATTCAAAAACTAAATACTCCAAAAGTTAACATAGTCACACTTGAAGACCCAATTGAATATAAAATTGCTGGAGTTAATCAGGTTCAAGTAAACCCAGCCGCCGGGCTTACTTTTGCATCGGGACTAAGAGCTTTCCTTAGACAAGATCCAAATATTATTCTAGTTGGTGAGATTAGGGATTCGGAAACTGCGGATTTAGCGATCCAAGCCTCGCTTACTGGACATCTTGTATTTGCGACTTTGCACACAAACGATGCCGCTGGCGCTTTGCCAAGACTTCTTGATATGAAAGCTGAGCCGTTTTTATTAGCTTCTTCCATGACAGCAATTGTTGCCCAACGTGTTGTAAGAAAAATACATTCAGCTTGTAAAACAGAGCATAATATTGAGCCGAAAGTTATTGAAGAAATTAAGAATGTTTTGGGCCCACTTTGGAAGAAAGATATTACACCAAAGTTTTATAAAGGCGCTGGTTGTTCTGAATGTGGCAATAGTGGTTATTATGGCAGAGTGGGTGTTTTTGAAGTATTGCCAGTGAGCGAAAAAATTAGTAGGCTTATTTTAGAGAGAGCAAGTTCTGGAGAAATAGAAAAACAAGCGCGAGAAGAAGGAATGGTTACTATGAAACAAGATGGATATTTGAAAGTTTTGGAAGGCATTACCACAGTAGAAGAGGTTTTGCGTGTAGCTCAAGAATAAATTTTAAAAAAAATAATATGGGGATTAAGGATTTATTAGAATTGGCAATTACAAAAAAAGCTTCTGATGTTCACATTATAAGTGGTATTCCACCGTATGTGCGTATTAATGGCATTCTTTTCCCTGTTTCTGGCGAGCTGGTACTTACTCCTGAAGTAATAGAAAAGTACCTAAAAGAAATTTTATCAGCTGAACAGTATGAAAGATTAGTTGAAAACAAAGAGATTGATTTCTCATATGCGTTTTCCAACAAAGCGCGTTTCCGTGTAAACGCTTATACACAAAAAGGCACGTTTGCTATCGCTTTTAGATTAATACCTCTTACCATTCCTACTATCGAAGAATTAAAGCTTCCAAAAATATTGCACAATTTTACTGGTTTGAAACAGGGTCTTGTTTTGGTGACGGGTCCAACTGGACATGGCAAGTCTACTACTCTTGCCGCAATGCTTAATGAAATTAATGCTTCGCGAGCGGCGCATATAGTTACTATTGAAGATCCGATTGAGTTTGTTTTCAAGCCCATTAAGTCTATTATTTCTCAGCGTGAGATGGGCACTGATTCTTTGTCTTGGCAAATGGCGCTTCGTTCTGTCCTTCGTGAGGATCCAGATGTGGTTTTGGTTGGTGAAATGCGAGATTATGAGACAATAGCATCTGCTTTAACTGTTGCAGAAACTGGACATTTGGTATTTGCCACACTTCATACGAATTCCGCAGCTCAAACAATTGACCGTATTGTTGATGTATTTCCAAACGAACAACAAGAACAAGTGCGTTTCCAATTGGCAAACGTAGTGGAGGCGGTGTTTTCTATGAGACTTGTTCCTGATTTGCATGGCGGGCGTGTAGTTGCGTATGAAGTAATGCTTGGGACTTCCGCTGTTAGAACAGCGATAAGGGAAGGCAAAGTTCATCAGATAGATAATATTATCCAAACATCAACCGAACTTGGCATGAATACCCTTGAGATGTCTTTAGCCACACATGTGAGAGATGGCAAAGTAGATTTAGAAACTGCAAAGTCATATGCACAAAGGCCAGATGAGCTTTCGCGTTTGGTGCGAGTGAATTAATTCCACCTCTTTTTTCTGAGCATGAAAAGATTTAAGTTTAAAGCCAAAAATCAGGATGGAAAGTTGATGACAGGAGAAGTCGAATCCCCTACTGCTGAAACAGCCGCCAAACTTCTACAAAAACGAGGTTTGTTTGTAATTTCTATATCAGACGCTTCAGGTTTTTCTTTATCGTTTTTGCAAAAGATGAGCGAAAGAATCAAATTCGCAGATCTTGTTGCATTTACCAGACAGCTTGCAACCATGATTAATTCAGGACTTCCCTTGACTGAAGCATTGTCAATTCTGTCCGCCGGTTCAAGAGAGTCTGTGCAAAAAATAGTAAATCAGATACTTGCCGATGTTCAGCAGGGAGAATCGCTTTCTTTTGCGATGGCAAAGCATCCGACAGTCTTTTCAAAAAACTATATCGCTCTTGTAAAAGCAGGCGAAACTAGCGGAGTTTTGGATGAAATTTTAACTCGTTTGGCAAACGATTTAGAAAAACAACAAGAGTTTCAAGGCAAAGTGAAAGGGGCTTTAGTATATCCTGTAATTATAGTGGTTGGCATGATAATTGTTGCTTTTATAATGATGATTTTTGTTGTTCCAAGGCTTACATCTCTTTATGGCCAATTAAATGCCGATTTGCCTATCACGACCAAGATTTTAATGTCTACATCTGACTTTATGGTTAATTTTTGGCCGATAATTTTAATTATCATGGGAGCTTTAGCTTGGGGCTTTAAACTATATAGGGGCACAAAAGATGGTCGTCTGACAACAGATGAAATGCTTTTTAAAATTCCCATAATTGGCGAGCTTATGCGGACAATTTTTTTGACTGATTTTACTAGGACTTTAAGCCTTATGATTGGAGCTGGTGTTTCAATACTTGAAAGTTTATCCATAGTGGGAGAAGCAGTGCCAAATGTTGTAATTTCAAATGCTGTCAAAGATGTGGCGAAATTAGTTGAAAAGGGCTTCCCTTTGGGATACGCTTTTGCCAGACATCCTGATGCTTTTCCTTTTATTTTGGCTCAAATGGTATCCGTGGGAGAGGAAACAGGCAAGGTGGATGAGGTTTTGCAGAAAGTAAGTCATGTTTTCGAAGTAGAGAGCGAGCAGAAGGTAAAAGCGCTTACCACGGCTATAGAGCCTGCCATTTTGATAATTTTAGGCATAGGGGTTGCCTTTTTGATCATTTCTGTAATCATGCCAATTTATAATCTGACCACAAACTTGTAAATATTTTTTGTATCTTTAAATTTCTTCGCTTTGCTCTTGACACGTTGTATTTTGGTGTTTAATACTTAAATATAAGAAAATTATAAATTTTTTTAAGCTAATTTTTCTTTTGGCTTGAGTTAAGGTTTCAGATAACCTTAAAGTTTTAGTTTTCTGCCAAGGGGGTGAGAACGATGAATAAATTGAAAAATACTGCCAAACCTTCAGGTTTTACCCTCATTGAGTTGCTCATCGTTATTGCAATTTTGGGAGTGTTGGCAGTTGTAGTTTTGGTGGCGGTTAATCCTGTACAGCAGTTAGCAAGAACTAGAGATTCAGGTAGGAAAAGCGCGATAACTCAATTAGGACGAGCTTTGCAGGCATATTACACTGCGAGGAATGGTACATATGTTACAGAGAATGCCACTTGGTTAGATTCACTTGTCACTTCAGGAGAGCTAGCATCTGCGCCTTCAGCCATATCCTATGCTTCTGGCACTGCAGGATGTACTGGTGCTGCTGAGCAGAATAACTTGTGTTATGATTACGATACAACATTAGGACGTGTTATCGTTTATGCACGAATGGAATCTAATGTTGAGGCTAGTAAATGTGCAACTGGTACTGTAGCATATTTTGTTTACTCTAGTCGTCAAGGGAGAGGAGGTTTAGTTTGTAGTGCTT
>JANWVB010000038.1 GCA_025057695.1 Patescibacteria group bacterium | reverse complement strand
TACCTTACACCTGTTCTTTCGATGCCACTTGCTGTCATTTTTCTAAATGAGAAAATAACACCAATGTTTGTCTTAGGCGCAATCATTGTCATAACAGGAATATTTATCGCGGAAACCAAAACAAATTCTAAAAAACATACTCATATTGCTCACGAAAAATAAATCAAGTATAATCATGCTACTGCTATGAAAGCTCAAATTCATCCAAAATGGTTTGAAGATGTAACTGTGACATGCGCTTGTGGCAATACTTTTGTAACAGCTTCAACAATCAATAAATACCAAGTGGAAATCTGCGCCAAGTGTCACCCTTTTTACACAGGACAAATGAAATTCGTGGATACTGCAGGAAGAGTTGACGCTTTCATGAGTAGAATGAAAAAAGCTTCAAGCAAGGTAATTTCAAAATCCGAAAAAAGAAGAATTAAAAAAGAGAAAAAGATTCAAAAAGAGCTAGAACGCCCCGAAACGCTTACTGAACTAAGAAAACAAACAAAAAAGAAAAATAATTCTAAGTAGGTATTTCTTTTACTTCACTTCCCACCACTTATGCATAACCAAACACTTTCATCTAACCAGACAGCTTATATTGAAATTCGAGCGGCAACCGGAGGCGACGAAGCCAAAATCTGGGCAACGGATCTTTATCGTATGTATTTTCGCTATGCACAACAAAAAAACTGGAAGGTTGCACCAATTGACGAAACAACTTTAATGGTTTCAGGAGAGAGAGTCTTTGAACTGCTTAAAAACGAAGCGGGAGTCCACCGAGTGCAAAGAATCCCAGCAACTGAACGCAAAGGCAGAATTCACACATCCACAGCAACAGTTGCAGTGCTTCCAAAAATCAACCAAACAGAAATCGTCATCAAACCAGACGAAATAGAGTATCAATTTTACCGAAGCGGCGGACACGGCGGTCAAAATGTAAATAAAGTCTCAACGGCTGTACGAATTACTCACAAGCCATCAGGAATAGTTGTTACCGCATCGGAAGAAAGATTTCAAGAAAGAAATCGCGAAATAGCAATGGAACTTTTACGAGCGAAATTATGGCAAAAAGAAGAAGAACAAAAAGTAAAAACAATAGCAGGTTATAGAAGTGTAATAGGCAGAGGAATGAGAGCAGAAAAAATAAGAACCTACAACTTTCCTCAAGATAGAATCACAGACCATAGAATTGGCAAATCATGGGGTAACTTGCAAACAATCATAGACGGAGAGTTAGATAAAATACTAGAAGCGACAAAAAACATTAATTAAAAACTCCAAAAACTTGCAAAGGATAATCAAAACACACGATTATATTTACAAGTTAATGTTTACAGCAATAATCAATTTCCTAAGGTCAAAAAAGTTTAGAATAGCGCTTTCGGTGGGACTTATAATAGGATTGCTCATTCATTGGGATACACAATTTGATCAAAACGGTCCACTGCTAATATGGGTAATTTCTTCTTCATTGGGATACATATATCGAATATTTTCAGATTTTATACTGCAACAAAATTATGTCATGCTAGACGATGCGTTAATAATGGGATTTTTATTTTTAATCTTGCCCCTTTCTTCTATTTTATTAACAATCGTTTTTTCTTTTGTCCAAGATAAACATCGGATATTTTCAATTGCTGGTATAATGACAATAATAATCAATTCTTTTTATCTTTTTGCACATACATCATTCGCGCGACACAGAAATTGCAGTCTTTTCATACCATGTCAGCCAACAAATTCTATGGAATTGGGGCCACTAGTATTTATATCAACCATTCTTATAATAATCGTTTTGATTGGTTATTTGTTAAACTTCACAATTGAACTTTTTTACTCAAAGAAAGCAATTAAATGAATGCGCTTGCAAACCAAAAATATTATCAGAAAAACCACCCACAAAAAATCTCTGAAGAAAGAATTTCCTAATTTGACTGAGAAAGAGTAGCAGAGATTTTAACAGTGTCTCCATCTCTCCATATTTCTATGTTTATCGTTTGTCCCGGCTTTTTCTTTGAAATTACATCGGCTAAAGGATTTTTTTCATTTATTTCTTCATCATCAATTTTTGTAATTATATCTCCAGGCTTAATTCCAGATTTCTCAGCCGCGGAGCCTTCGGTTATATCTACAACATAAGCCCCCTGAGGAACCTTATTTAAAAGAGCCACCTCTTTAGAGATCATTTCGTATCGCACTCCTAAAAATGGCTTGGAAGCAAAACTGCCTGTTTCTCTATATAAACTCAAAGCCTTTTTAAGGATATCAACAGGTATGGCAAAACCAATATTTTCTGCTCCTTGCGCAACAGCCACATTCACACCAATCACTTGTCCAGCAGAATTTAAAAGAGGTCCTCCTGAATTGCCAGGGTTTATGGCAGCATCAGTTTGTATAACATCATCAAGTCGCTCTATATAACCTTCAAATACACTACCGGCAACTATGCCTCTTCCTAATCCAGATATAACACCTGTAGTTACAGTATGCCTAAACTCCCCCAAAGCTGTGCCTATTGCTATAACCATTTGCCCCACTTTCAGGTTTTCTGAACTACCAAGTTCTAAAGGAGTAAGATTTGACGCGTTTTTTAACTTAATAATAGCCAAATCATTGGTAGGATCACGACTTATTTGCTCAACCTCATATTCTTTATTGTCTTTAGTAATAACTTTGTACTTAGCATTAGCATTTGATACAACATGCTTATTAGTAACAACAAGACCATCTTCAGAAACGATAAAGCCAGTACCAATATCTTGCGGATCTCCTCCTTCAAATCTTTGACTAAATCCTCCAAAAGGAGAAAAATTAAGTATCCTTCTTCTTGGGACTTGTACAGAAATAGTAACCACAGAAGGAGAGGCTTTTTCTGCAACTTCTATGACAACAGACTCTTCAGACAATACACGCTGATTAGCCAAACCAGGGAAACGGTCCGATATATATTGCCCATTTCTTGGCACAAAAGCATCCAAGGGTTTAAAAACAAAAACACGATCTGCTATGGCACCTACAAAAAGAGAAACAATTGTTATAACACTAAAACTTAGACCAATTAAAAAGCCTTTTGCTGTTTGGTTATTCATAAACTATTCAACCACCTTAAGTTTATAAAGCATTTACAATTTAAAAGCAAGTTTTTAACACTCAAATGCATTTACATTTATTACACATACATTTAAATTAACACAAATTTACAAAATTAAAAATACCAGATATTTACTAACCTGATAAAAACTTAACAGCCTCTTCTAATTGCTCATCTGCCTCAGTTTGTTTATCTTGAGAAATTTTTATATCTGGTGTAAGACCGGTAGTATTAACCCAAACACCTTTCGGTGTTAGCCACTTGGCAACAGTTACATGCAAGCCTCCTCCTCCATTTAAATCAACAGGCTCTTGGATAGTCCCCTTGCCAAAACTATTCTCGCCAATTAATTTTGCTCTTCCATGGTCCCTTAAAGCTCCTGCTAAAATTTCCGAAGCGGAAGCTGATCCTCTATTTATCAAAACCACAACAGGCATGGATCTTAAACGACCCAATTTTTGCACCTTGTATTCTTTTTTAGTCTTTCCATTATCTTCAATTACTACAACATCGTTTACTTCAAGAAAATCAGTACCCAAATCCACAGCCTGCGTTAGATAACCACCGGGATTGTTACGCAAATCAAGAACAATTCCTTTCACATTTTGTTTCAAAACAATATTTGAGATTGCGTCATTCCATTCTTTAAGAGTATCAGCGGCAAATTTATTTACCCGCAAGTGAGCAATATTGGAATCTTTTCCCACAAAAGAAAGCGAAACGCTTGGAACATTAATTATTGCGCGAGTTAATTCAACATCAAAAGGCTCATCAACTCCTTCGCGGATTAAACTTAAAGTAACTTTTGTGCCAACTTGTCCTCTAATCAAAGACACAGCCTCACTTAAACTCATGCCATTAGTGTCTCGATCGACATTTTTAGCCTTATCTTTAATCCCCAAGATATAATCACCTGCCTGAATATTTGCCCTTTCTGCAGGTGTTCCGGGAACAGGCGCTTCAATAGCGATTTGATTGTTAACCATGTGAATATGTATTCCTACCCCACCAAAACTACCTTGCAAATCTTCCTGAACTATTTTGTTTTCTTCGGGCTTAAAAAAGGATGTATAAGGATCGCCCACAGAAGAAACCATGCCACGAATAGCACCATATACTAGTTCTGAGTCAATCAGTTTTGATTTGTCATAATATTTTGAGGAAAGTATATCCCAAACTTTCCAAAACAACGAAAAATCAAGATCTGTCTTTTCTGGCGGAACAGATCTGTTTATTGTAACCTTAGGATAAGACTCAACTTTTGTTAAGCTAAAATTGGAAGGTGTTACAATATACCCATGATCTCGAAAAGAATAACCGAAACTAAATCCAAAGGCCACAAGAAAAGCAACAATTAATATCTTCCTTAAAAAGGAAAAATTTAATGAACTATTGCTAGAAGACAAATCATTATCTTTCATACACCCAAATTGTATCACCCAACTAAGAAAGATAAAACATTCTAACTGTAAATTTAAAACATAAAAAGAAACTAGACTGAAGCGCTAAACGGCAGTAAAGCCAAATGTCTGGCTCTTTTTATTTCCCGTGGCAACTTCCTGGCATGTTTGCTACACAAACCTGTTCTTTCTTTCCCAAGAATCTTAGCTCTATCGGACAGAAATTTTTCAAGAAACTTATAATCTTTATAATCAGGTTCTTTTTTAGCTTCGCAAAAAGCGCATTCTGAAGGAACCTCAATCTTTTGTTTTCTGATAACTTTTTTCTTCTTGCTCGCCATATGCGTCTAAATCTTTTTAGATTAATCAAAAAGGTATATCATCATCTGCTTGATCGGAAGGTGTTTTTTCTTCTTTCTTGCCAGCTATTTTGGCATCTTCTTCAGCAACTGGAGTCTCCAGATCTTCAGGAATATCAAAATCGCCAGCCTGACTCTCGGACATGCTTGTACCTTTTGAATCAAGAATGACCATGTCATTTATAACAACTTCTGTGGTTGTTTTCTCAGAACCATCTTGCGCTTGCCACTTGCGAGTCTGAAGCCTGCCTTCAACATAAACTTTTCTGCCTTTTTTTAGAAGTTGACCGCAAAGCTCGCCTAATTTATTCCAAGCAACTATTCTATGATACTCAACTTCTTCCTTTTTTTCTCCAGTATCTGTATTCCATTGTCTATTGGTGGCAATCCCAAAAGTGCAAACCGCAGAACCAGATGGCGTATACCTCAGTTCAGGATCTCTTGTTAAATTCCCTATCAACATTACTTTGTTTAAACTTCGCGTCATATTTTTTGATTAAATTTAATTTTGCTCACTTTTTTCTTCAGTATTTTCCCTTCTCTGACATCTTACCAAAAGACTTCTGATTATGTCTTCCTCAGTTTTTAGTTTATCAGACAAAGATTTAACATTTTTAGACTCAAGTTCAACTACAAAATGCAAAAAAATCCCTTCTGTATGTTTTTTGATTTTATAAGCCAGAGAAATCTCGCCCCAATCCAAAAAAGAATCTACTTTGCCCGAAAGAAGCTTGACAAGCTTTTCTATTCTTTCTTGAACAGCTTTTTTTTTCGCAGGAGAAGACTTCCCCGGAAGAACAACTGTTAATTCATACTGACCCATAAACTGGCAAAGTATATCATTAAACACAATTTAGTTTCAATCACTAAGTAAGCAAATAAGTAAACCAGAAAACAAAAAAACAAAATTCACTTCTCCAATTTTTGAGTGTCTTCTTTTGATTTTGCCCAATATTTTTCATGAAGCTTGCGCCTTCTCGCTATTTCCTTTTCGTACTTTTTCTCGACAAAAGACATAAAAAGCAAAACATCTTCAATTGCTTTTGTGTGAAATTGGTATTTTTCTCTCAAATAGTACTTAATATCTGGAAGCTCCTTGGGTTTTTTTAAACTCAAATTGCACTTAAGCAATAAGTCAATCAAATCCATTTGCAATCCTGTGGCAATTTTTTCCAAAACATCAATGCCAACAGTTTTATAATCGCCTTTTTCAAGCCTGAACAAATAAGAAGAATCAACACCAATTTTCTGGGCAAACTCCGCAAGCGTGTCTTTTCTTTTCATTCTTTGGTATCTCAAATACTTCCCTATTTTGGCGGCGGCATTCATCACAGACATATTTTTTTACTTGTTGACAATCATAGTATACCAAATTAAATTTAATTGACTGGTGTAAAAATATTTATTGATTTTTGTCAATACTCTTTTTCCCAAAATATGGGTGGTATTGTTTTTGTTTCAAAAAAATTAGTAATAGAACGATATTTATTTCCAAAAATCTTCTCAAAGCTTTTCACTTTTTGTCTTTATCCAACAAAAAACACATAAATGCAAACCGAAAGGCTCATTAGACAAAATGGCAATCCAAACAATAATTTAGAATCCGCATCTTATCTCACACACGAAATCAACGCCGCATTTTATGAACAAATAGAGTCAAGTTTAGCTCGTCCCAAAGGATTTGATAAAAATCAACGAATTTGGTTGTTATTGCGTGACCAGGGATGTGCTTTTCAAAATGAAAATTTCATATCATGGTGCAAGAAAAGAGGCTTGTCATACAAACACAAATGTTCGGAAGAACTTCACTGTCATCACATATACCCAAAAACTTTTCTTGCATATTCAGGATTTGATGAACTTTATATAAACCGGGCTGAAAACGGAATCGTTGTATGCAAATTTGCTCATCTAAACTGGATACACCCTGATATGGGAGCTGCAATGAGAAATTATCGAACCAATCCGGATAGTATTGAACAGGTTTTTGAAAAAAGATCAGATTTGTTAAAACAAGGCAGAAAATATTGGATTGATTTTTGGGATGATCTTTTTTATGCTCTTGCTTTACTTAACACAAGCCAATTTGTAATAAATCATGGTATACCCTACCCAATCGGTAAAAGATCAAATTCACCAAACTCAAACATCAACGGACATCAAAAAAAATAAATTCTTTCGCTTCTTGGTTTAAATATAATCATAATTAACTTAGAAATTTTTAAGTTCCTATTTTAAATTCAATAACATCTCCATCTTTAACAACATAATCCTTGCCTTCAATTTTTACCATTCCTTTCTCTCTGGACATTTTCCATCCACCACAACGCACGAAATCGTCAAAATCGCAAACATCAGCTTTTATAAATTTATTTTCAAAGTCGCTGTGTATTGCCGCCGCCGCTTGAGGAGCAAGTGTTCCATTTCTGATTGTCCATGCCCGCGCTTCTTTGACTCCTGCGGTTAGAAATGTAATAAGTCCTAATGTGTTAAATGCTTTTCTAATAAGTTTTTCAAGACCGCTTTCTGTTATTCCCAAGCTAGCCAGATATTCTTTCTGATCGTTCTCTGCAAGAGCGGCTAATTCACTTTCCACTTTAGCGCAAATTCCTATCACACAACCTGCAGGAATCCCAAATTCTAAAGCATAATCGGATTCTATTTTCTCAACATTAACTAAATCGTTCTCATCAACATTTAAAACAATCAACACTGGTTTGGCTGTGAGCAGGTGAAATTCATAAGACGCCTTTCGCTCTTCATCTGATAACTTCACATCACGCGCGGGAATCCCCTTTGACAAACCATCCATCAATTTTGTCAAAGCCGAAACTTTATGGTGTAAATTTTCACTAGCACCTTTTTTTTGCGCATTTTTAATCCGTTCTAATGTTTGCAAATCAGCAAGTTTAAGTTCTGTCTCAACCACTTCTAAATCAGCTTTTGGGTCAACAGATCCTTCTTTCACAATATTTTCATCTTTAAAAGCTCTTAGCACATGACAAATCGCGTCTGTCTCTCTGATATGAGATAAAAATTTATTACCAAGTCCTTCGCCTTTATGCGCTCCAGCAATAAGTCCAGCTATATCAACAAATTCGCAAGTCGCGGGAACTTGAGGTGGAAGATAATCCAATTTTTCAGAAGTTTTTACAACTTCAGCCAGTCGTGCTAGTCTTTCATCGGGAACTGGAACAATACCAATATTTGGCTCTATTGTGGCAAAAGGGAAATTAGCGGCATAAGCCGCCTGTTTTTTCAGCAAAGCGTTAAAAAGAGTAGATTTGCCAACATTTGGCAAACCAATGATACCGACACTCAGTTTCGAACTTAACATCTTGGAGACTCTTTCCGCATATATTTGCAATTATACTAGAATTCAATCTCACATGCCCAAACTTTATATCAAGTTGTGCTTCAACAATACATCACAAAGCCATTTGTCATGCTCTGCAAGTCCTTCACCTTGTGACCCAACCACCTTATTTATCCAAGCTTTAATCTGTGGAAAATTTACTTTGTCATAAATCCATTGTTCGTCGTCTGTGTTATAAGGAGGATCAAATATAAATGCATTTGATTTTGTTGTAATAAAAAGGCATTAAGGCTTTTAGAGCTTTGAGATTATCTCCTTCTATGAGCAAATTCTCACTATTTTCACCAACCGAGAGTTTTTTGTTAGGTTTCAAAACTCTAATCTAAAAGGAAGCTCTTTATCATGATTAACTAATTTATCTTTTCCAATCTTAAGTAAACACTGGTGCACATTTGAAGTATAGCAAAATTTGTTCTGGTGTTCCGACATAGTGTGAGACTAAATACTATTTTTCAAAATATTTTACCTCCTAAACTTTTATTTCCTTGGGGTATTCTAGTGTTGAGCTTGGAATAGTGTATTCTGGTTTCATATACGCCAAAGTTAAATGTGGTATATTTACCTTCTGAGGTTTGTCTTAGAAAAAACATCCAAGCTTCAACGTATCCAAATGCAAACTTTAGATATGAAATTAAAGCTTATCCCCATCTATTTTTTCGTCGACCAAACCATAAAAGATGATTAGATGGAAATCAGAAGACACATCTCAATTTATATAGCTTACAGGGTCCGAATGATATAAATCGTCTTCTTTGCAAAGTTCTTTAGTCAATCTTAGAAATGGTTCTTTACCTTTCTGTAAAAATCCAACAACCGCATGGATGTAATTTCTTTCTATCATAAAAGGATTTTATCATTTTTATAACTTAAAAGGCTAAAATTGGTTAAAATACATTTATGACAGATCAAATTAAAGAGTTGGCTTCGAAAATTCTTGAAACCATACAAAAATCTAACAAAATTTTATTGCATTGCCATCCTTATCCTGATCCTGATAGCGTCGGGTCGGTATTGGCAATGTCTTCTGCGCTTAAAAAATTAGGCAAGAACGTAACGGCAATTGTTGGAGATACAGAATACCCTCAAAATCTATTGGAGTTTCCTAATCGTGAATGGATACAACCCAAAAATTATACTCAAATTGATCTAAATGAGTTTGATCTTTTCTTGATCTTGGATAGTTCCTCTCCTTCGCAAATAACACAATTTACAGAAATTACATTCCCTAAAAGCATGAATACAATTGTGATAGATCACCATGATACAAACTCAAGATTTGGCAAAATAAATCTTGTTGAGCCAACATACTCTTCAACAAGCCAAATTCTTCACAAGCTTTTTAGACTGTGGCATATCGAGATCGACCCTGATATGGCAATTTGCCTTTTTGTTGGAATATTTGCGGACACGGGAGGTTTCAAATACCCCAAATGCACACCAGAAACTCTACATACGGCCTACAAATTGGCAAAGATCAACCCCAACTATCATAAATTGATCTTTAATCTTGAAAATAATAAAAAACCAATAGAGATAGAAATGACAGGACTAGCTCTTTTTTCAATTGAGAAATATTTTTCTGATCGTGTGGTTTTCTCTGTAATTCCTTATGAAGAGATTCAGAAAAGAAAGCTTTCCAAGAGTGATGCCATGGAAGGATTAGTAGCCAACTTACTTAGAGCAGTAATTGGATGGGATTTGGTTGCAAGTTTAGTTGAAGCAGAACCTGACGTTGTAACGGTAAGCCTAAGGACACGAGACGAAAACAAGTTTGACGTTAGCAAGATTGCAAAATCGGTTGGGGAAAAAGGTGGAGGACACAAAGGAGCAGCAGGAACAACAATTAAAGAACCATTAAATAAAGCAAAGGCCACTCTCTTAAAAGCTATTGGACAAACTTTCCCTGAACTCAGGAAATAACTGTAATTTAAATAACTTGATAAAAATAAAAAAGATACTTGAAGTCAAGTTTTCATTCACCAAAAAATTTAAACTTCCAATAACACAAACTTCACAATTTTAGACTTGAATAATCCGCATCAAAAGGAACAGTTCTACGCCAGTTTCTATGTAATAAAGATTCAACCAAAGCCTTCAAAGTAGATTTGGGCAGAATTCTAGCTGTTGATCTGTCTTTAAAAGCTGAATTAAGACACTCTGCAAAAGCTCTACAAAAATCAACTACGTGCCAACTTGCCAAAGAAGCAATAGCGTACCTTGAAGCTATCGTGGCTAAACGCTCCCATCGATTGGCATCTTTTGAAGCTCGCAATGATTGATTATAGGAATTTCTTAGATTGTTAAACGATTCTTCATCTTTGCTCAATCGTGCCCTTAAAAGGTCCCTTTGAAACTCAAGCAGTGTTTTTACAGTCATTTCGTTAGCAATTTTCACAGCTTCATCTAACATTTCAACCGCGGTATTAAGCAAAGACGGATCTCCAGTTAAAGCTGACAATGTTACTAAGTAATTAGCCTTCCAACCAATCATCTCAACCTTAAACTCATATGGATTGCCTTCAGTATCGTTTTCCATCTCAACTGCCATTTGTTTAATTTGCGGATCTTCTTCACAGAAAGAAATCCCTTTCTTTGCATTACCTAAATAATGAGCCACTGTAGGAGCTTCCAGAGAAGACTTGGCTTGGCTTATGTTAGACAAAATATATATTCCCAAAGCCATTAAAACAAGCTTTTTTTGTTCTTCAGGCAAAGAATCAAAATCGTCAGGTGACATTCCTAACACAACTCCCGTAGCCCGCATGGCTTTAACAAGATTGCCAGTAACTCTGTGTCTCTCTGCCTGAAAAACTTGTTCTTTTGTCAATTGGTAAATCGGTTCTGCCTCCATAAAAAACTTCTTAGGTCTACGCTAATCCAACTCTTTTTTTTGACAAGGTTATAAATTTAGCTTCCGGGCAAACAAGCATTATTAAAGGCGTTAATATCCATTAAAACTTGGTAAAACTTAGACATGTCACCTATTATAAAAAAAATAATATTAAAAACAAT
>JANWVB010000037.1 GCA_025057695.1 Patescibacteria group bacterium | reverse complement strand
ATCCCAACCTAAGAGATTGTGTTCCACCGCAATTTTTGCCGCCTTAGCCGAATTAGTTTTATCACCAAAGGAACACCCATCAGCCGCAACCATTACTGCTTGGATAGAATTCTCTTCACTCAAAGGAAAAACAGCCGCACCCACAGCATCCTGTCCGCCATAACAAATCAACCCTTTGCCAAATCGCAAATCTAGCTCAACTGTTCCATCATCTAATCCAGCTTCACGATGTTCCCTGTCACCTGAAGCCTGCAAAACAAAATTTCTGGCTACAGAACGAGGTTCTCTTAGCAGTAATTCTCTTACAACACCTATTCTTTCTGTCATTTCTTTTGAAATCTAAATACAATTGCTTGTACTATACACCACAAATCAAATAAAAAAATCACTACATTTTTGGCGGAGTTTTAATCCCTAAAATAGACAAACCATTTTTAATCAAAATACCCACAGCTTTTGTCAAGACAACTCTAAAGAATTCATTCTCAGAACCTATTATTTTATTCGAAGAGTAATAAGAATTATATTTTTGTGAAAGTAAATATAAATAATTGCAAAGCAAATTTGGCGAATAAGTAGTCGCCGCATCCTCTAAAACCTCTTTAAAATGGATTATATGACGTAGTAAAGAAAGCTCGTTATCTAAGATTTTTGATTTTAGCTTTGTAGTATCAAGAGTACCTATGTCTAAATCAGAAAAATTAGATTTTTCTAAAATGCTTTGCGTTCTGGCATATGTATACTGCAGATAAGGACCGGAATTGCCTTCCAAAACAATTATCTTGTTCCAATCAAATATTATGTCGCTTTCCGGGGCGTGCGAAAGATCAAAGTACTTAACAGCGCCAATACCTACATCATATGAAAGTGATTTTACCTCTTCTTCAGTCAAACCTTTGTCTGTTTCGGAGTTTTTTATTATGAGCTTTGAGCGTTGTACCGATTCTTCTAAAACTTCTTCCAATTTTATAGTCTCGCCTCTTCTTGTTGACATTTTGCCATGCTGGAATCTTATTAATCCATGCGCAACATGTTTTAACTCTCTACCATCACTCCAACCTAATTTTTTTACAGTCTCAAACACTTGCTTAAAATGAAGCGTTTGGTCAGAACCAACTTCATATATGAGTACCGATGGATTCCAAGTTTTTATGCGATAGTAAAAAGCGGCTAAGTCGCGAGTGAAATATGTAGTTGTACCATCCGACTTCACAAGCATTGCCGGCGGCATATCGTCAAAAGGAACAATTATAGCTCCACCTTCGCCAACCTGACAAATACCAGCCTTTTTTACCAAAGAAATTACCTCAGGCATCTTTTCTTCATAAAAACTTTCTCCATGCTCATTTTCTATATTCACACCCAACATGTCATAAATTCGTTTAAACTCTCTTAAAGATATTTCTTTGACAATCTGCCAAATTTGCCGGGCTGTTGGATCTTTGTTTTCCAATTTCTTAAACCATTCTTTTGCAATATCACGAAGAGACGGATCATTTTTCATCTCGTTGTTAAACTCAACATAGAGTTTCTCTAGATCTTCAACAGATAGGTCTTTAGGATCAAGATTATGCCTGACTATTTGGGCTATGATCATCCCAAATTGTGTACCCCAGTCGCCCAAATGATTTTCGCCAATGACCTTGTACCCAAGTGCCGAGTATAACTTCTTAAGCGCGTCTCCAATTATCGTAGATCTCAAATGCCCTATGCTAAATCGTTTGGCTATATTTGGAGAAGAATATTCAATCAAAACTGTTCCTTTTCTGTCAGCTTGATTTAAGTACCGATTCTCTTGAGAGACTAATTTTGCCAATTCTAAAAGAAGCGTTTCTTGTTTAACAAAAAAATTTATAAATCCCGGACCGGCAATTTCTACCCTTTCAATAAGATTCATCAAATCCTGATTAGCCTTTAATTTATAAACCAAACCCTCAGCATAAGTTCTTGGATTAGTACCGCGTGGCGCAGAAATAAGAGCCAAGTTGGTTGAATAATCTCCAAATCTCTCAAGAGGAACATCCACTACTACCTGTGAATTATTTTCAGATATATCTTGGAGCGCTTTTTTAATGATACTGCGCATAAACTATCTAATTTTACATTTTATTTCCGGATATAGCTAATTGCTTTTAATATTTATTTACATCAATCTAACAATGTACCTCTGGTACAAACCTGTGATTAATAAAACAACCTCTACTTAACCCAAATCTTGTTGCCATCTGACAAAACTACAACATCGCCTTTTAGATCAGTCCTGAAAACCTTCGCATATTGATTAAGCATTTCCAAAATTTCCTGGTGCGGATGTCCATAGGAATTATTCCTAGCAACAGAAATCACTGCGATTTCTGGAGTCGCAAATTTCAACAAATCTTTTGTAAGTCCATTTCTGCTTCCGTGATGAGGGACTTTAAGATATTCAACATCGCCAATTTCCACCAACCCAAGCAGTTTTTCAATCGCTGTAGGTTCAATATCGCCAGTAAATAACATATCAAAATTTTTGTAACGCGCTTTAAAAACCACTGAAAGATTGTTAGGATTAATTTCTGTCTGGTATAAATTTTCAATCTTGTCACCCAATCGTAAACTATCACCTTCTTTTAAATTACCGTTAAAAAACCGCATGTCAGGCCAGAGTATCTCTAAATATATCAAACCCACCCTAACTTTTTGTCCAGAGTGAGCAAATGTCACATTCGCACCCTCACCCACCATAGAATTTTTTAGCAATCTAAAACTTTCATTGCTAGAGTCAATTTGCGGCAAAAGAAAATTTTGGACATTATACCTTTCAAACACATCAATTAGCCCTCTGTAGTGATCCTCTTGAGGATGAGTCAAAATCAGAAGCTCTATAACACGATCCCAAAAAGGCAAGTATTTAGATAAACATGTTAGAATTTGCGAATCAGCTCCACCATCTATAAGAATTTGATAACTCTTATGAATAATCAAAAACCCATCCCCTTGTCCAACATCGCAGGCTATCACCTGTACCACATCAGATCTTGGGTATTTAACAAATGCAAATAATACAGTACCCATTATCAACAAAAAAACAGCTGAAATTATTTTCGGATTCATTTTAAGCAAACAAATCTATAACTGACAAAAACACCCACGAAAGCGGAATTGTAAGGTACAAAATGAAAGTACCAATTGATATATTCACAATGCCAACAAAGCCTCCAATCAACCCCATAATTGTTATCGGTACAATAGTCCACAGAACTAAAGCATTTATGACTGGAGAGAATATGTTTACCCAGCCAAAAAAATAAATTAATATCGGACTAACCCCAATTTGAGCAACCAAAGAATTAGCAAAATTCTCTCTAAAAAAAGCAGGTACAAAACTCAAGCGATCATAAAATGGCTTAGAAAGAACAATTAATGAAGAAGTTGACGCAAATGATAAATAAAAACCCAGATCATGTACCCATTGAGGATTGAAAAACAACATTGCAAATCCAGTTAAGAATAACGCCCTTAAAGATTCATTTAATCTGCCTAGCTCTAAAGCGGAAAATGCAATTGTTGCCATTAATGTCGCTCTGACAATAGGAGCTTCAAATCCTACTAAAAAAGCGTACCACCACGCAAAAAGACAAGCAAAAACAACTGCAATTTTGCGATTGAGCATACCAATTAACAAATTCAAAACAAACTTAGTAATGAGCGTAACATTCATACCAGAAGCAACCACCACATGTACCGTACCTGTTTTGATCAGTTTTTCGTAAAGATCTTTCGAAATCAAAGATTTAGAACCAAGCGAAACACCAGAAACAAGCCCTGCAAAATCGGTAGGCAAAGATTGCTTGTAAACATCAAACAAATTCTTTCTAAAATTGTTTAAAGGGTTATCAGATTGTTTGTGTTCAAGTATTTTTGTCTGAACAAGTCTACCTTTTTGGACTTTGCCTTGAACAACTAAATAATCACCATAAGAAACTCGTGGATAAAAAGGCAAGTATACTTTTATACCTTGTAAAATAACTTTTTGAGATCGGGCATAAATAACCGGATCTTCTCTAATGTAAGCAGATATTCTGACAACACTGTCTTCGGAGAATTTGGGCAAATTCACTTGGTATAAAAAAATCCTCAATATCAAAATCACCAACAACAATATCCAAATAGCAATTTTGGGCATTATTAATAAACGGTAACCTTGTCTTTTATCTTCTCAAACACAGAATTAGGTATAACTTTTTTGCTTTTTAGCTCTTCTATAGATGAGTAAGGGCGTTGATCAATGATTCTTTGGGCGTAAGTTGGACCAATTCCCGGCAGACTATCAAGTTTTTGAAGGCTATCTGTATTTATATTCACAAGAGACGTTGATACTGTTTGATCGCTTTTATTAACGCTCGAATTATTAGCACTTAACACTTCCGATTGCTTGCCAGCTTTTGGGATATAAATTTTTTGTCCATCGACAAGTTTGGCCGCCTTGTTTATCACTTTGTCTACAAAAGCCGTATCTGCATTTTCTGTAAAACCCCCAGCTTTATTTAAAGCTTCAAAAACTCGATCTTCAATTGACATTTCATAAACTCCAGGATTTTTAACTTCACCAGAAACTTCAACAAAGATACTTTTTTGAGAACTTAAGCTTGATTGCTGATTTTCATCCGATATAATTTCAATTCCTTCTTGGCGCGAATCTTTTGTATTAACAAATATAAAAACACCAGTTAAAAGGGCAAAAAAACCCAATAAAGCAAAAAGGAAACTTAATTTGTTCTCTGATATAAAAGAAAATAACCATTTTAAATGGTTATTTTGCTCTTCAGATGACCAATTGTCATTCACAAAAACATTTTATACATAAAAAGAAGGAATTAAGAAGAATTACTTTACAGTTGATACAGAAATATCTATTTTGTTACAAAATTTACTACTTTACCCGGAACAAATATTACATTCTTCACTTGACTCTTTTTAACCCATTTGTCCAAGTCTCTGATTTTATAAGCACTCTCTACAACCGTTTGCTTAATTTTAGCGTCTTCAGATCTCATGCTCATTATAGCCCTAACTCTGCCATCAACCTGTACAATAACCTTAATTTCGGAATCTTTAATCAAGTTGGCATCAAATTCGGGCCAATTTGTCTTGTGAACAGAAAAAGGTTGTTTTAATACTTCGCACCATACTTCCTCTGCCAAATGCGGAGCAAAAGGCGCGATCATTCTTGCAAGAGCGTTTTTTGTCTCCCTCCAAACTGGATCTTCTATGCCACTTCTTGCGCTTTCTTTTGCTAAATCACGCATCAAATTCACAAGTTCCATGATCGCTGAAATTGCGGTATTGTAGTGGAAACAAGAAATATCTTCCGTTACCTTTTTAATAGTTCTATTTAGCAAACTAAGCAATTTTTTCTTGTTGTCCTCTTCTAAAAAGATATCAGAATGGTTAAATATATTCCAAAGTCTATCAACAAACCTTTTCATTCCTTCTATGCCTGTATCCCTAAAGTCAGGGTACCCATCCATTGGACCCATAAACATCAAGTAAAGTCTCAAAGTGTCTGCGCCAAATTTTGCAATATACTCATCAGGATTTACAACATTGCCACGTGATTTGCTCATCTTTGCGCCATCTTTGATCATAAGTCCATGAGCGTAAAACTTAGGGAAAGGTTCATCAAAGCCAATATGCTTCATATCATAAAGCGCTTTTGTGATAAATCTGGCATACATTAAATGCAAAACTGCATGCTCAGCTCCACCAAAATATAAATTAACAGGCAACCACTTACTAGTTATTTCTCTATCAAAAGCAGTCTTTGTAGCGCTTAAGCTAGCAACAGTTGGATATCTCAAAAAATACCAAGAACTATCTAAAAAAGTATCAGAAACATCTGTTTCTCTTTTTGCTTTAGCCTTGCAGTAAGGACAAGTCGTCTCGTAAAATTCAGGATGATCATCCAAAGGGCCTTTACCATTGCCTTTGGGACGGTAATCCTCTATAACTGGTAAGAGAACAGGCAAATTCTCTTCAGGATACCATCCGTAATGATCCCAATCAGAATAATCAGAGTGAATCAGTTTTTCTTTGGAAACAGTATCAAACCAACTCCTTTTATTCCTTTTGCATTCAGGACAAAAAATCATAGGAATAGGAGGCCCCCAATACCTTTGTCTTGATATTAACCAATCACGAAGGTGATAATTGCTCACCCTTTTCCCTAAACCTTTCTGCTCAAGATAATCAACTATTGTGTTAAAAGCATCCGTTGTTGTTTTGCCATCTAAAAAACCAGAATTAATCATGTATCCTTCGCCTTCTTCTACCTGATCTTTTTGGGAAATTTCAGATGTGTTGCCATTTTTGCCTACAACAACTCGTTTTATAGGAAGGTTAAATTTTTTTGCGAAATCAAAATCTCTTATGTCATGACCCGGCACTCCAACAACCGCGCCAGTTCCAAAATCAGTTAAAACAAAATCAGAAATCCATATAGGCATTTCTTGATTTGTTAAAGCATTAATTGCATAAAAACCACTAAAGACCCCAGTCTTCTCTTTGTTATCTTCTGATATATTATGTAGACTTTGTAGATATTTAGATATATCTTGATATACATGTTCTGGAACTTTAAGCACTCGATCAACTATTTTGCGCGTAAAATCATGCTCTGGCGACACTACAACAAAAGTAGCTCCAAAATTTGTCTCCGGTCTTGTTGTAAAACAAGTTATCGTTTCTTTGGTATCTTTCACTTCATATGTAATATTAATACCCTGTTTCCTACCTATCCAATTTCTCTGAGCGATAACAACACGCTCAGACCAATCAATCTTCTCCAAATCTTCCAATAACCTATCAGCATAATCTGTTATCCTAAAAAACCACTGCTCTAATTCTTTGAATTCGGGTATATTTCCACACCTCTCACAAACTTTAATGCCTTCAGGGACATCTTCAACTTTTTCATATCCAGGTGGAACTTTCCCAGCTTGAGCGGGAGTCTGTATCTGCTCATCGGCAAGCACCGTTTTGCAACCAGGGCACCAATTCACAAAAGCTTTTTTGCGATAAGCAAGACCAGCTTTAAACATTTCAACAAACAACCACTGTGTCCATCTGTAATAATCAATATCAGAAGTATTCACAATACGCGTCCAGTCATATGAATGACCAATCATTTTGAATTGTTTTTCGTATCTTGCAATTGTTCTGGTAAGCATTTTTTGGGGTGTCTCTCCAATTTTTATTGCGTAATTTTCTGAATGAATTCCAAATGAATCATAACCAAACGGCTGAAAAACATCATAACCGTTCATCCTTTGAAATCTCCCGAAGGCATCGCTTCCTGTGGATGAAAATATAGTTCCAACATGCACACCTTCGGCGGAAGGATACGGAAACATCCATAGGTTATAAAAAGGTCTTTTGGCATTTACAATATCAGGAGTGTATATCTTATTCTTCTCCCACTTTTCCTGCCACTTTTTCTCAATCTGATTGTGTTCAAAGTGTAAATTGCTCATTTCACAAAAAATTTCCCAAAGTAAAAGCAACTATGATTATAACCATTTTATAATCTGGATGCATCTTTATTTTTAATAAAAAAATCAATCATAATATATCAACTTTTACCAACTTCAGTTAGTAGAAATAAGTAGGAGCATTATCCGCAATGCACAATTTATCCACAAATATATGCACATTTTACCAAATCAGTTTTCCTATAATAAGCAAAATGCTCATCTAATATAAAAAAATTAATAAAAAAAACTATTAAAGATTTCAATTGTAAGCAAAAAAGTAAAGATATAAAAAATTAAAACCCTCAAGATAAAAGATTGAAACACGGCAAAAATTGACAACCGAATTTGTTATCAATTTCTATCCTTCTCTGCTAAACAAAATTAGAAATTAATATATCGAACTCATTAACAGTAAAAATGTTTGAATATTGTTTCCTATAACATTTGTTGGTACAACAAAAAACTTTATCGATAAACGCAAGATAGTCAAATTTTTTGGCGTTGACTTTTTCATGCAATATTTTCACGAAATCTATGTCTATAATTTTTCTATTACTTATATCGTTTCCGTCAAGCCGCCTCTTATACCCAGATATACCTCTGCAAAATTCTCTTTAACTCTTAAAAGAGCTATATCTATATCCAAATCTTGAATGATTTTATTGTCATTCCTAACTATGATTTTTTTTTCAATTAGAGAAATAAAATTAGAATGAAGCGATAAAACATCAAATTTTCCTTTTGCATTATAAGAAGTAACAGATTCGACGTCTCCTTCAAAAATAATCCCCTGTCTTGATTGAATTTTTAAATGAAATTTGCAATTTTTGTTTGTATCATTCATCAATTTTAATATCTGATATTAAACCAACAAATAGAAATTTCTCTTCTGGAATATGATCATATCTTCCGTCTATTATTCCCGCAAGGTCATTCACGGCTTGTGCAAGCGGCACAGAAACACCTTTTATGCCCTTTTGACTCTCGGTGACAAAAAAGGGTTGTGTCATAAAATTTTTGATCTTTCTTGCTCTTTTATAAATTAGCTGGTCTTCAACGGAAAGCTCTGATTCTCCAACTAAAGAAACAATCCTCTCTAAAGACTCCGCCTGCTTTAGAATAGCTTTTGACTTTAATACCGTCTCAAAATGATCACGCCCCACAATTCTAGGATGCAAAGAATTAGAAGTCGAAGACAAAACATCTATCGCTGGCAAGATTCCTTGCTGATACATTTGCCTAGATAAAACTACAATTGAGTCCAGATAAGGATATATCGCTTGGACTCCATGATCCAAGATATCGTCTGCCGGGACATAAATAGCTTCAAAAGTTGTAATAGCCGCTTTATTTGTGGCAACTACTCTCTCGTGAAAATGTGCCATCTCAGTCTCCAAAGTCGCCTGATAGCCATCTTCTGATGGAAGATTGCTGGTTAATGTAGAAATTTCATTGCCTGCTTGAGCAAAACGATATACGTTGTCTATAAAAAACAAAACATCTTTTTCTTCTTCATCACGGAAATATTCCGCAAGAGTTGCCGCCGAAAACGCAGTCAAATATCTTACCGCGGGATTTTCTCCCATTGTCCCAAATATTAAACAAGAGCTATTGATAACTCCTGATTTTGTAAGTGAATTATATAGCTCAAGACCCTCTCTGGAACGCTCGCCCACTCCAGCAAAAACAGACACTGCTTTTTTTTTGGAACTACCAACGATATTATGCAAGACTTCTGTCAACAAAATGGTTTTGCCCACCCCCGCCCCGCCAAAAAGTCCAACTTTGCCACCCTTCAATATTGGACAAAACAAATCTACAACTTTAATTCCTGTTTCCAGAATTTCTTCCTTTGTTAAAATATCTGCTTGATTTTTAATTTCATGAATTTGCCTATATTTTTTTGCATTCATCAACCCTTTATTATCAATAGGCCTGCCAAAAATATTCACCACTCTGCCCAATAACTCTTGACCAACTGGGAACATTATTTGACTACCCACATTTAACACCCTGGCGCCTCGATACAAATTTTTTGTGTTTGTTAAACATAAACAATAAAAAACGTTGGGTTTTGCAGATGAACAATAAACCTCAAAAACAACATCTTTGTTCGATTCTAAAACTAAAAGATCGTAAATTGCAGGCTTTGCGTGCGGAAATTCAATCTCTACAACTTGATCCTTCACTGAAACAACTTTTCCTGATGTGTCTTGTTGCTCTGACATAAACATTAAAATTTACAGGCAAATAAGGGCGCAAGAGAATTTATTTGTTTTTTTTCGTTGATTTGATGGCTTATTTTGAACTTTTGTATTGCAAGTTCTTTCCTTCGTTTATTTATATTATCTTGTGCAACCTGCATCGCAAGTATGCGAGAAGCATACTTGGCAAGTTGACTTTCCCGCAAAGATTGATCAAACAACGAAGCAAATATCTGAGTCTCAAAAAAAGTAAGTATGGCTTCTATTGAAGGCTCAAATATATATTCAACCTTTGGTTCTTGAATCTGCCGTTGAATTGGTGTTCCTGCGACAATGCTTCTTTTGGTAGGCTCTTGATTAATAACAGACTTATATTCTGCATAATAAATCCTTATCTCTTCATATTGCACAAGATGCTTTATCGCTTCATCTAAAGCAGAAGGGCTTATGCCATAATCTGGAATGTCAAAAAATGTAAAAGGTGTATTAGGCATGCTCTCAACAAAAAAAGCGCGTCCAACTCTGCCAATTATAGTTGCTTCGATATTTGGATCTTTCTTAAGATCTTCCAAATATTTGGCAAAAACTCTGTGGATAACATTACCATAAAAACCAGTATTTGCAGAGATAAACACAGATACTGTTTTTCCGTTGTGCGCTAAAAAGGTAACCCTGCCATTTTCTTGGGCCTTGATTTTGCCTGAATTAAGCAAATTAGATAGTCTTTTTGCATAGCTTGCCAAAGTATCCGTAAAGATTTCGTTTATAGCATTTAAAAATACCCTATTTCTTAAAACCGCACCTCTAATTTTAATCATACGCTCTGCGGCAATTTGCCCATATACTTCAACCAAGGTAGCAAGGCTTCCTATTTGTTCAGATTGAATTTGTATATCCCGTTTGGTCAGCATATATGTAATTACTTACCATCTCTTTTTTGCGCATAGACTCTTGTATCCCTCCAAATCTCATCAGACAATTTTCTAGTATTTTCAACCAACGATTGCATTGTTTGAGAAACGGAAACTATTCGATCTATTTTTTGCTTTATATTTTGATTATTTAAATAAGCATCTAAAAGCATATCAATATCTTGCTTAATATCTTTTACCTTAGTTTCACGCCAAACCCCTGTCCATAAAAAGGCAAACAGAATTAAAGTAAAATTCATCGGCCAAATCGTTTCTGTTCCTTGATTTAATACTATATCCACTTTTCCACCTAAATCTATAATCTTTCTGGTAGCTTCTCCGACTTCAGCGCCAAAATGAGTAAATTGCTTCATCCTTTCGTAAGAAACTAAAAAACGGCTTAACTCGCGACTAATTTCCCGTTCAAGCGGACTTTGCGTTTGGTGACCAACACGAGTCACTGACAAAAAAGGATTTATAGCAGGGCGTTTGCCTTGATTATATAAATCTATATCAAAAAATATATGTCCATCGGTCATAGACATTAAATTTGTCTGTATATACCCAGATAAATCTCCCAAAACACTCTCAGCAACAGGCAGACAAGTAATTGATCCTTTTTCAAAATTACCTGCCCTTTCAACAATCTTTGAATGCAAATAAAAAATATCACCAGGGTAAGCGCCTCTTCCGGGGAATCTGCGAGCCAAAAGCGAAATTTGACGATAAATACGAGCATGAGTTGTCATATCATCAAGTATTAACAAAACATCCCTGCCTAAATCTCTA